>JBDTMS010000882.1:0-2288 GCA_039934195.1 Betaproteobacteria bacterium | reverse complement strand
TCACGCGGCTTGCAAGCGCAACCCGCGCGCCAGCCGCTGGCGCCGGTGAGCTCAGACGTTAGGCGCCATGAGCAAGCACTCCGAGCTCGCCGGCGTAGCCCATAACATCGCGCATCACGCGGGGAGCGGCTTGAGCTACTTGTCGCCGCATTTGGCTCAGGCGCTTCGAGCCACAGGTGCTGAAACTACGCAGATTGACCTCTTGTCGCATGAGCCGTATCCACCGAACGCAGTGGAGTTGAAACCTCTTCGTATGGCTCTCGCCTCTCTTCGGGAGACTGTCCAGGCTCTACTAGAACGGCATGGTTTCTCAGCCGCTGACGTTTCAGCTATCTCTCTCGAAGCGACGCCAGCGCCATGGGATAAAGATGGCTACCTGTTGCACACTCGAGCGGTGGTTACGTCAAGTACGGGACGCACGTTTGATTCCGGGTGGTTGAATGGCGCCTAACAAATCGCTGGAGCGCACGCGTGGAAGATAAACTGCCAAGTCCAAGCAACCGAGCTCGCGGCGCTCAGCTCCAACGTTAGAAGCGCTCACTTCGGGCTTAAGGTATTCTGGACGCCAATGGAGTAGATGCGCATGGAACAGAAGTACAAGGTCGTCGTGAAGCACTCGGGCAGGTGGTGGATCGGCTGGGTTGAAGAGGTCCCGGGCGTCAACTGCCAGGAGCGCACGCGTAAAGCGCTTCTGGAAACGCTCCGCACTACTCTCGAAGAGGCCATTAAGTTCAATCGTGCAGCGGCGCGTCGCGCCGCCGGCCGAGGATATCAAGAGCTCACTATCGCGGTATGAAGCGCCGCGACCTGTTGCGGCACTTGTCCGCACACCGCTGTGCATTGCTACGGGAAGGAGGGCGGCATTCTTGGTGGCAGAACGCTCAACTTGGCACGCGCAGCGCTGTTCCTCGCCACAGCGAGATCAGCAACATGCTGGCGCGGAAGATCTGTCGTGATCTGGGTATTTCCGAGCCAGAGCGCTTCTAACCAATCGCTCCACCGGTCGCCTGTCGCGTCTGTCACGCAGCTTGCAAGCGCAACCCGCGCGGCAGCCGCTGGCGCCGGTGAGCTCGGACGATAGGTGCCCTTTTGAACGATCCGAAGTGGTTCGATTGCCATGAGTCCTACGATATTTCGAGATGGGGCCTTCCGGTTTTACTTTTTCTCGCGCGAAGAGCACCGAATGCACGTCCATGTGGCATGTCCGGACGGCGAAGCCAAGTTCTGGCTTGAGCCCACCATTGCTCTGGCGCACAATTATCGCTTGTCGGACCAACAGCTCCGAGTGGCTCAGCACCTAGTGGAGGCACATGCCGGTGAAATCCGCACCGCTTGGCAAAAGCACTTCCCGAGTTGAAGTATCCAATGTGTCGCCCCACGGCTTCTGGCTGTTGCTAGGTGACGAGGAACTATTTGTTCCTTTCGCCGACTTTCCTTGGTTTCGAGACGCCAGCATCCGGCAGGTCTGCCTGGTGCAGTGGCCCTCTCCCGATCATCTCTATTGGCCTGAACTCGACATCGATTTGGCCGTCGCGTCGATCCGCGATCCTAAGGCATTTCCGCTCGTCTCTCGGCCGGGCACATAACTATGCGCTCGACCGGTCGCCTTGCGCCCGTCGAGTCACCAGTTCCTCAACCTTGGCGCCTGGCGCAACGCGCCGTTCAGCTGAATCGTTATGTGCCATTCGCGGGCCCAAGTGGCTTGTGGCACCATTGAGCCAATTCGGAGGTATTTTGCATGTCAACCGCGAAAGACGAATTGGCTCGCCTGATCCAGGAACAACCTGAGGACAGTTCGCGCGAGGAAATCATCCGTGAGCTGGCGTTTCACGCCATGGTCAAACGTGGCCTGGCCGACGTCGATACCAAACGCACGATTTCCAACGACGAGATGCAGCGGCGCATTCGTACGTGGCGACAATAACGTGGACTCTTGAAGCCGAACGCTGGCTGCGGGACATTCACGACTACATCGCAGCTGACAATGCACGTGCAGCCGCGCAAACTCTCGACGGCATTTACGAACGCGCGCAATTGCTGCGAGACTTTCCGGAGATTGGATATCGATACGAGGCATCGGATCGGCACGTTCGCATCCTGCTCTATGGGCACTATCGCATCACGTATCTCGTTACCGACGGGAACAACGTTGAGATTCTGGGTGTGTTCCACGGCGCGCTAGACATCGATCGGTATGAACTCTGATGGCACATAACCGATCGCTCCACCGGTCGCCCGTCGCGCCCGTCACGCGGCTTGCAAGCGCAACCCGCGCGCCACCCGCTGGC
>JBDTMS010000881.1:0-2297 GCA_039934195.1 Betaproteobacteria bacterium | reverse complement strand
GGTGCTCGGCCGCACAGCGAGCGCCCAGGACATCGCTGCGCAAACGGTAATGTTCTGTCAGGCCGATTCCATTAGCGGCCAGGTGATATCGATCGATGGCGGCATGCCGGGTAGCATGCATTGAGCGCATGCTATTGAGTGACCTCGTCTCGTTGAGTGCCCGAGAGGATCCTCCGAATTATGCTGCCTCGAACCACCGATTGAATCTGCAGAGTCGATCAGTGCACTGAGACGTGAATCCACCACCCAGGCGCTCCCCGGATCCGGCTTGAGATATTTGCGATATCCAACCTTTCCGAGTCATCGCGATGGTCTTGCATACCACGCAGCTTGTAAGTATTCAGTCAAGGAGGTCGTCATGGCGAGAATATTAAAGGGTTTGACGACACGGGTAGCCGCAAGCTTGCTGGTAGCGCTCGCAACAACGGTGGACGCTTCCCCGTATACGTTCACGTCACTCGATGTGCCGGGCGCCGCAGCGAGCATCTTGATGGACATCAACGACAGCGGCGCGGCCGTCGGCATTGCCTGGCCCATTTATCCCGGACCGGTACGCGGTGGAACGTTTGCATTCCGCTATCTCGCTGGAACGTTCGCGGTAATCAACGCTCCAGGAGCCTTCGGCGTCGATACGATCGGCATCAACAACGCGGGCCACATGGTAGGCACGTTCTACGACGGTAAAACATCGCGTGGCTTCCTCGATGTAGAGGGAAAATTCAGCGCGATTGACGTGCCCGGCGCATCCGCAACTTCGCCAACGGGTATTAATAGCGCGGGTCAGATCGTCGGGACATTTACTGATAGCCATTCCATCAATCACGGCTTCCTCTATGCCGATGGCGTGTCTACCACGATGGATGTCCCCGGCACAGTGTTTACGGGCAGGGTGAGCATCAACGACGCGGGGCAAATGGTGTTCGTATCGTCCGTAAGTGATCTATATCACTGGCAGAACTATCTGTATGCGGATGGCGTCTTCAGTCCCATTAGTGGCCTCAGCCCTGCAGGTGCACATGACATCGTCGCGATGGGAATCAACAACGCAGGTCAGATGGTCGGCTATTACAATGACGACACCGGGGTCCACGGTTTCCTCGACGCCGACCGCAGTTTCACGAACATAGATGTTCGGCCGGTCGGTAGCGTCGGTGGAGCTACTTTTCCACTTGGGCTGAACGACAGAGGACAGATCGTGGGTTATTTCAATCTCTACAACGGCGGGGCACCCCACAGTTTCCTTGCGCCTTGCGCGAGCGATGTCACTTGTATTGCCATGGTTCCAGAACCAGGTTCCGTGCTGCTATTCAGCGCGGGACTTCTAGCGTTGGGACTAGCCTGTCGACGGAAGGCAGCGGTTTGCGCATGAGTTCCGATGGAATCTATCGCTGGATCTACCTCGATGCGAAGACCGGCGGCTCGCTATATCAATCTATGCGGCGGCAAGTCGTTCAATGCGCTCGGGGTGTGCACTTAGATCTTGAATCCAACTCGGCAAAGTCGTTCGGGTCGGGCTTGATGATTTGCTATGGCGTCAGGCCTCGTCACGGTCCCTGAGGCAACGCAGTTCCACGGAAAGACCGTTATTATGCCTCCCCGTGCGCGAGTTCAAAACGATCGAGCATGCGTGCACCACCATCGAGATGTACCGCGCCTCTACCCGCTCAGCACCACGCTGGTACCGGCCGTGAGCCGATCGCAGATGTTGGTCAAACACCCGGCGAATGTTTCTATTAACTAAGTAGCGCGCACCCAAATCATTTTCGCCATTCGTTGCGTACCCGCCGCGAAGGCAACAACTAGACAACGGCTCAGCGAGCGGCATCGCGGTTCTGGATAGCCGCTACACCACCATCAAGGCGATTGGAACACGACGTCGACCCAATAGTTACTCGCCCGGAATGTGCTGTTAGGGAAAGCGCTCGCCGCGCTGTAGACGTACACGCCATTAGCGCCATCGACGCCATTTTTGAGCGCGTGCAACGTCCCATTGTCCACGCTGGTGTTGGTGAAGTAGTTGTTGTCACCGGCGTAGTGCCCGACCGGCGCATGATAAGACGCCACATACGTCGTGCCTGCAGCGATCGGGACTGACGTGGCGAAGCTCACCTGCTGCCAGCCTGAACCGCTTTCACCGGTAAAAGTTGCCTGAGCGAGTCGCGTACCATCGGTCTTCCATAAACTGGCTACATGGGTGCCGGTGTTAGTGCTCGATTTGTAGAAGCGAATACCGGTGATGCTCCCGTTGACGTCGCTGCGGAATTTGACGCCGACCTCGATAGATCTGGTATCGGCAT
>JBDTMS010000880.1:0-2303 GCA_039934195.1 Betaproteobacteria bacterium | reverse complement strand
TGCCCGCTCCGTGAATCCCGCCGCCGACAACCAGCACGTCACACTGCTGGGGGATATCCATGGGCGTATCTTCGCATGGGACGAAATCGGCAGCTTGGGCGGCGATTGCCCGCCTTCAAGATGCAAGCGCGGGTCCGGCGAAGTGTGATGTTGTTGCTCTCGTGGGACCGGACACATCGATGTTTCCGGTCTCACGAGGTGCAGAGCGAGGACGCTCTGGCTTGGGAAGTGCGCTGGCGTTTGCTACTCGGAAAGGCGCTGCGCGCCTGTTGCAAATATCGCTGGCGGCCGATTAGCGTTGTATAGCCGGACCCCAGACGTCTTCGGGTTTTGGGTAAGCGTGTGTCAGGTAGTACTCGCGAAGCGCGCTAATTTCGCTGAGTACGCTCAGCGGAAAACCCTCGCGAGCGTCGCGTGTGCCATGCAGCAATTCTTCGAAGTAACGATCGGCGATGCTGGGCCGTTTCCAAACGTCAGCGATGTGATTCAGCACGCGCGGAAAATTATCCGCCACGCCGTTGATCGAGAGTTTCTTCTCGAGCTTGCACATCAGACGAATCGCGTCTCCGGTGAGAGGACATTCAATCTTGGAGCCGTTCGAGCCGGTATCAGCGGTGGCGGACTTGGTCTCTAACTTTGGTACGTACAAGTGGGTGGTGGACATTGCTGTTTCTCCGCATTCAGGGGGTTGCATTGAATAGCACGAGGACGCAGTGTAGAGAGCTTGGAGCGACGCGAAAATGATTCTCAGGGGTTTGTTAATAAATCAAGTACGAAATGATTAGGCAATGGACTCGTCGTGTCGCTTCGGCGGCTTCACGATCAACCATCCGCAATCTAGCCGCACTACATCCGTGTTGATATCCGCATACATCTCTCCCTACAGATTGTATACATCCGCGCAATCAGCCCTGGCTTCAATGAGGCCACGGCGATTCGCCGCGGATCACTGGTGCTGCCGGGTCGCGCGGATGTTTCAATGAGGCAGCGACTCACCGCGGATCAGTGGAAGACTAGTCCGGCGCAAGCGAGCTATCCCTTTTAAGCTTAAATGAGGAGGCGTCGCCTATACACCGCTGCGCATCGATGGAGTGCGGGGCCGCAACCTGAGCTACGACCGATTGACGACCGACCCATCCGCAACCACAGCTTGCACTACGGAACGCACTACAGCGTGTTATATCATCCGCCTACATATAGAGCTACGGATCGAGTCAATGAGTGTAATCACCCTTAGTCTTCCAGACGACCTGGATAGCAAGCTCGCACACGTAGCCGAGCTTGCTAACAAGCCTCGCTCTGAGCTGGCGCGGGACGCCATTGCTGACTATCTCGAGCGTCTGGAACGAGACCGTCGCTTGGCACACATGGAAGCAGCCGTAAGGGCGCTCGCGGCAGATCCTGAATCTCTCAGCGAAGCGTTGCAAATCTCGGAGTCGTTTTTACCGAGTGAGAATGAGGCGCTTGCCGCGTTTGAGCGCAGCGCAGAGTACAAAGCATCGCGAATCAGTAAAGCTCAAAAGAAAGGCAAGCGTTGATGCGGCGCGGAGAAATCTGGGTCGCGAACCTCAACCCGATAAATGGAAACGAGGCAGGCAAAATCCGACCAGTGGTAATCGTTCAGGAAGATCGGCTTACTGCCGACTGCCTTCCAACAGTAGTCGTCATTCCACTGATTACCCAGCTGCGCAAAGGCTTGGAGCCATTGCGTATAGCCGTACGAGCGCGCGAGCGGCTTGCGAAGGACTGCCATGTGATGACGGAACAGATGCGAACGCTTGATCGTTCGCGACTGCGAGATGGGCCACTGACGCGATTAACGGGCGACGAGATGGCCGCTTTACAGCACAGCCTTCTGGCCATCTTGGGGATGCTGTGACCCACCGAACGCCATTCTCGCGGGCATCGCGATCGGCTAAGAGGTCACCTATTCAGCGCTGGCAGCACCGCATCGATGAAGGCGCGAATCAGTTAGTGTAGAACACGCCCGCATCGCTAGCGCGGCTGATTCATCTGGTTCAACACGTCGAGCAGCGGCTTCTTCTGATTTTCCAGTTCCTGATAACGCGCGTACAACGTGTTGAGCTCGTCGCCGTATTGCTTGATGCGCTGCTGGCGTTCTTGCTTTTGGCGAACCATGGCGTCGTAATCTGGCGGCGCGTTGTCGGTGCCGTACACCACCGAGTTCTCGATCACGGTCGGATACTCCGTCTGCAGCTCGGTCCGGCGCAAACCCTGGAGCATCTGGAACTGCTGATACAGCGATTGCTGCTCGGTCTGTATATGTTGCAGCTCCGCCTGGA
>JBDTMS010000879.1:0-2307 GCA_039934195.1 Betaproteobacteria bacterium | reverse complement strand
CCTCTTGCATGCCATGCAAGCGCTCTCCCAGCTGAGCTATACCCCCACGAACGAGGCGCGAATTATACGGGAGGGCTCAGTGCCGCGCAAACAGGCCCACGGCCACCCATCCCGGCCGTGCACAACTCGTCGAGCTGCATTGGGAATGCGCTGCTTTGATGGACTTGCGTGATGTAATTGCGCATCCGGGCGCAGATTCCGGGTCACGATAAATCCGGCCAACCATCACAACGGGGCTCACGAAAAACAACGGGGCTCACGATGGAAACTGCGCGAGCTCCTGCTCCATGCGCGTCACAACCGCATCGCGTCCGATCAATTCCAAAGTCGCGTCGATCGAAGGCGTCTTGGTCTCGCCGGTAACCATCACACGCAGCGGCATGGCGATCTTCGGCATCTTGAGCTTGTGCGTATCCACGACCGCTTTCACCGCTGCCGCAATTTCCGCCTTCGACCAGTCGACCTTGCGAAGCCGATCGAGCAAGTCGGTCAGCGCCGGACGCGCTTCTCCGGCGTAATGCTGCGTGCGCAGCTCGCTCGTCGGTGTGAGTCTCGTGTAGAACAGCGCGCACGCCTTCGCGAGCTCTTGCAAAGTATTTGCGCGTTCCTTCACCAAATCGAGAACGAGCGCCAGCGACGGACCTTGTTCGAGATCTTGCGCAGCCGCCTGCATTCGTGGCTTGACCAGCGCAGCAAGACGATAGTTGTCGGCTGCCTTGATGTACTGCGCATTCAGCCACAGCAGCTTCTCGCCATTGAATTGCGCTGCCGAGCGCGCGATGTGCTCGAGATCGAACCACTCGACGAACTGCTGCATCGAGAACATCTCTTCGTTGCCGTGCGACCAGCTCAACCGCGCGAGATCGTTGAGCAGCGCCTCCGGCAGGAAGCCGTCCTGTTCGTATTGCATGACGCTGACTGCGCCGTGACGCTTCGACAGCCGCTCGCCATCGGCGCCGAGAATCATCGGCACGTGCGCAAACTTCGGCAGCGCCGCGCCCAGCGCCTTGATGATGTTGATCTGCCGCGGCGTGTTGTTGACGTGATCGTCGCCGCGAATCACGTGCGTGATGTTCATGTCGAGATCGTCGACGACTACGCCGAAGTTGTACGTCGGCACGCCGTCCGCGCGCATGATCACCAGATCGTCGAGCTCTTCGTTACTGACCACGATGGTGCTCTTGACGAGATCGTCGAGCACGACTTCACCGTGGGTGGGGTTCTTGAACCGAATAACCGGTGTTACGCCGGACGGTGGCGTCTGACCGCTCGCGTTCTCCGGCCGCCAGCGGCCGTCGTAGCGCGGCTTCTCGTGGCGTGCGCGCTGCGCTTCACGCATGGCGTCGAGCTCGTCCTTGCTGGCGTAGCAGTAGTACGCGTGACCGTCGCGCAGCAATTGCTCGGCGACTTCGCGATAGCGATCGAGCCGCTGCATTTGATAGAACGGGCCTTCGTCGTATTCCAGCTGCAGCCAGTCCATCGCGTCGAGAATCGCCTGCGTCGACGCCTCGGTCGAGCGCTCGCGATCGGTATCTTCGACGCGCAGGATGAATTTGCCGCCGTGTTTGCGGGCGTAGGCCCAGGAGAACAGCGCGGTGCGGGCGCCGCCGATATGGAGATAACCGGTCGGGCTGGGAGCGAAGCGGGTGCGAACCATGATGGAGGACGGCGAAAAAACGCTATTGTAGTCAACGGCGCGCGTGCGCGTTGCTGCCGGGTGGGTCCGCGTTGCGCAGGGTGGGCGCGCATTGCCGCCTACCAGCCCTTTCGATAGAATGCGCGTTCTTTCCGCCGCTGGGAAATTGCTATCCATCGGCCGGCTCGGGCGGTTAGCTCAGCGGTAGAGCACGCGCCTCACACGCGCGGGGCCACTGGTTCGATCCCAGTACCGCCCACCATATAAATCATTACTTAGGCGTCGTTAGCGCTTGCTCAAATAGGCTGTGCCAGCGTTATGTCGTTAACCAGCGCAGGCGCCACAAGGCTGGGATTTTTTCTAGATACATCGTGTTGTCGAACACGAGTGGGGCGGCTTCGTGCCCGGTCCGAGTGCCGTCAGAGACGACCACGCGATCTTGAGCCGTGCGACATCTCCGGTATTCACCTGCTCCAGCGCGCTGTAACGCGTGTTCGCGTAGTCGCGCGCCTGACTGCGCCACTCGCCGGGCGCGTCATTCGGCGCGAAGTGGTCTGGATTTACCACGGGTATCGGCCGGAGCCAAGGGCCGGCGGGATGCCGGCGCACGAGATCGATAACGAGCGATGCGTCATCGGCCGGCAGCGACGACAACATCTGCCTACGCTGCG
>JBDTMS010000878.1:0-2307 GCA_039934195.1 Betaproteobacteria bacterium | reverse complement strand
CGATCGACCAGGCAGTCGACCGCCTCCGGCTGCCCCATCACGCGCTGCTGAAAAAATTCGCGCAGCGCATTCGGGTTCAATCCCTCCTGCTCGTCGAGCACGCTGCGCGGCAGTCCGGTGAGTTGCGCGAGGCTGGCGAGCAGGTCGTCTCGGTTGATCGGCGCCGGCACCTGTCCGCTCGCGGTGATGCGCGTTTTGGTCACGCGCAGCAGCTCGATCACATTGCCCGGTTGCGCGCGGCTGCCCATGTAATGACGCGTGAGATCGATCGCTTCGCGCAGAACCGTGGTATCGACCGCAACTTGCGCAGGTGCGAATTCGCGCGCAACCAATTCCTCTGCGACAGCGAGGACGGCGGCGGGCGCGAGCGCTGTCAGCGGAACCTCCTTGAACGCGAAGCGCAAACGCGGACGCGCTTGCAGCAGCTTCTGCAGCGCGTCGGGCTGGATCTCTCCGACAATGCATAGGCGACCGGCCTCGATCGCAGGCAGAAAAAGATCCAGCACGCCTTGCGGATTGAAGCGATGGCGGCCCGCGTAGAATAGTTCGTGAAACTGGGCGACGTGCCATATCACGCGGCGGCGCGTGTCCAGCTGTTCGAGCATCTGCTGCACGCGCTGTTCGAGCTCTCCGATATGCACTTGGCCAGCGAGCACTTCCGCCGCCGATGCGTCGAAGATCGACCAGCCTCGCGCTCCGAGCCGCGCTGCCAGTGCGCTAAACAGCGCCGACTTGCCGACACCGGGATCGCCAGTGATCAAAATCGATTGGGGCGTGCTGCGGCTCAACGCCTGCAGCGCAGCTTCGAGCGCGGCACGCAGGGGTTCATGTTCGACCACCACGGTCGCACCGCTCGCGTCGTACATGCGTCCGATCGACGTTAAAAATTTCTCATTGACGTGCGTGCGATGCCAGCTGGAGACCGTTTCTCGCAGCGTTCTGGCGTGCACGCTCGCGAGTGCGTCCAGCAGAGCGAGCACGCTTTCCGCCTCAACGCCGGCGGTGGTGTCGAGCACTGGCGCGAGCGCGATCTCCTCGCCTTTGGCGAACCGCGCGTCGATGAAGTCGCTCACGATCTGCGGCATCAGTGGATTACGCGCCCACCAGTTGGGGATCTGCGCAAGTACGCTTGCGACCGCATCTTGCGTCGCGCGTGCATTGATGAATCGCAGAATGAAGAAAGCGGTCCACACGTTGGCAAACCGGAGGTGGCGCGTAACGCGCGTAAGCGCCGGCGCGCTGTCGCCGCGGCGTGCGAGCGCTTCGGCACCCATCGCCGCTAGCTGATCGTTCGCGCCGATCGCGTAGGTGACTGCCTGCTCCAGCTCCGACGCCGGGTCGGCGAACAACGCAACGCCTTCCTCGAACTGTGGCTGCCCCAGCAGATCGACCGGATGGGAAACCGATTCGTACAGATGGTGAAGCCGCTTATCCAATTCCAGCGGGTGAACTGTCGGCGCGGAAGTGCTGCGGCTCGGGCCGGACTGGAGCTCTATCGGCGCCGCGCTAACCTGCGGCTGCTGTACGGCGGGCGGCTGCTGTGCGACAGGCGGTTGCTCCGGATGCCCTGCATCCTGCGCCTCTTGCTGCCGACGAAGGGAACGCAGGCCCCATGCCGCGACGCCCAATATCGCGAAGACGACGAGCCATGCGTACAGCCAGTTGATATTCATGCCGTCAGCCATTGTCTGCGCGACCGCTAAACGACTAGAGAATGAATGGCCGGCCGTTCGGTTTCAGCCGAATGCCCGGCGCAAGATTTTTCCACGGAAAATCGGACGTGTCGGCGAGCATCGGGCCGGGCGCCTTGCAAACTAAAATCTCCTCGGCGATCGGTGCGAAGTCCGCGCGAAAATGCACGGAGCTCTTGTTGACCAGAATCGCTTCTTGCGTCGGTTCGATGCCGATGAAGCGATACATTTCCTGGTCGGCCATTTGCGGCTTATCCGACGCGAGCACGACCCGTACACCGCCGATGCGCAGACACGCGGACGGACCGAGATTCATGCGCGCGCCGCGATAAAACGGTCCGTTGCACATGAATTTTCCGTCGGACAATTTGTCCACCGTGAAGCGCGCTTGAAATGGCGCATCGCCGACAATATTCGATTTGCCGCCGAGTGCGAGGTCGATGCTGCGGCCTTGCCCGACTGAATGCGCGGCAAGCGCGGCAGCCGGATCGACGATCAGCCCGATCGCAGCGCGCTGCGCGTTCGCGCCGACCAGCGCACGCAGCATGCCCGTCGTGTCGGAATTGCCGCCGGCGCCGGGATTGTCCTGCGTGTCCGCGATCACCACCGGTCGTGT
>JBDTMS010000877.1:0-2311 GCA_039934195.1 Betaproteobacteria bacterium | reverse complement strand
TCCTCGTAGATGCGAACGAAGGCTTTCGCCTGATGGCGCACGGCGATGCGTCGCTCACGATCGGCGATCGCGTGCGCGCGCGCTTCGTGTCGCGCGCAGAACGGCTGATCCCCTATTTCGAAAAGGCAGACTCATGAACGAAGCCACGCGGGCGCCTCTGCGCACCGTACTCGATCCACGCTCGGTCGCAATCAGCGGCGCATCGGAAAATCCGAACAAGATCGGCGGGCGCCCGCTGTTGTTTCTGTCGCGCTTTGGCTATCAAGGCAAGGTGTATCCGATCAATCCTAAGCGCAGCGAGACGCAGGGCTATAAAGCGTATCCGACGCTGAGCGACTTGCCTGAGGCGCCGGAAGTCGCGTGCATCGTCGTGCCGGGCGATCTCGCGCTGCAAGCAGTCGAAGAATGCGCAAGTATCGGCGTCAAAGTCGCGATCGTGATGGCATCCGGTTTCGGCGAGCTTGCCGCGGAAGAAGGCGTTGCCAAGCAAAAACACATGGTCGACGTCGCGCGCGCGAGCGGCATGCGCATCATCGGACCCAACTCGCAAGGCCTCGCCAATTTCGGCACCGGCGCGGTGTTGAGCTTTTCGACCATGTTCATCGAAGCGCCGCCGCAGGATGGTCCGGTTGCCATCGTCAGTCAAAGCGGTGGCATGGCGGTGGTGCCGTATGGGCTGCTGCGCAGTCGCGGCATCGGAGTGCGTCATGTGCATGCCACCGGCAACGACGGCGATGTAACGGTGCCGGAGCTGGCCTCGGTAGTCGCCGAAGAACGCGATCTCAAGCTCTTGCTGATCTATCTCGAGACGATTCGCGATCCCGCGCCGCTGATCGAGCTGGCGCGGATCGCGCGCGAGCGCAACTTGCCAGTGATCGCATTGAAGTCAGGCCGCACGAGCGCCGGTCAAGAAGCCGCGCGCTCGCACACCGGCGCGCTCGCGAACGAAGATCGCGTCGTCGATGCATTTCTCGAAGAGCAAGGCATCTGGCGTGCGCAGAACATGAACGACTTTGTGCAGGCCACCGAGATGTATTTAAAAGGCTGGCGGCCGCAAGGGCGGCGTCTCGTCGTGATCAGCAACTCGGGCGCGATCTGCGTGATGGCGGCGGATGCAGCAACGGCAGTCGGCATGCCGATGGCGCAGTTGAACGACGGCACGCGGTCCGAGCTCGGCGCGATCTTGCCGGGCTTCGCGACCACAAAAAATCCCGTCGACGTAACGGCCGCGCTGTTGAGCAACAGCAATTTGTTCAGCGACATTCTGCCGGTGCTCGCGCGCGATCCCGGAGCCGATGCGTTTTTAATCGGCATCCCCGTCGCAGGTCAAGGCTACGACATCGATGCGTTCGCTCGCGATTCCGCCGCGTTTGCCGCGCAGACCGGCAAGCCGGTCGCGATAGCCGCGCCGCAGCCGAGCGTTGGATCGTTCTTCAAAGCCGAAGGGCTGCCGGTGTTTCAAACCGAGACCGAAGCGATCTCTGCGCTGAATCAGCTGTCGTCGCATCTCGAACGCATGCGCGACGCCGAGCAACGGCCTGCCGGAATCAAGCGCAAGGCCGTATTGGAAAGCGCAACGCGCATGCTGAACGAAGCGGACAGCCTTGCGTTGCTGAAGAACTACGGCATCCCAGTCGTCCCGCATCAGCTGTGCAAAACGGCGGAAGAAGCGGTACGCGCGCTGACCGAGATCGGCGGTCCGGTCGTCGTGAAGGGTTGCTCCGAAGAAATCGTGCACAAGACCGAGCTGGGCTTGGTGCGACTTAACCTGCGCGAACCGGATGCCGTACGCGAAGCATTCGTCGACATGCAAAAGAAAGTTGCCGCAGCAGGCAAACAGTTCGACGGCGCCATCGTCGCGAAGATGGTATCCGGCCGCCGCGAGATGCTGATCGGCGCGCGCATCGATGCCGTGCTCGAGCCGGTCGTCGTGGTCGGCGATGGCGGCAAATACGTCGAGGCGTTGCCCGATGTTCAACTACTGCTGCCGCCGTTCAGCGCGGCTCAGGTGCAGCGCGCGCTGTCGCGCTTGCGTATTGCGCCGCTGTTTGCAGGCGTGCGCGGCGAATCGCCAACGGATGTCGATGCGCTGTGCAAAGCGGCGGTTGCGGTGGGCGAGTTGATGCTGGATGAGAAGGCGGGCGTGACGAATCTGGATTTGAATCCGGTGATGCTGGGAAGCGAAGGCGAGGGGTGTTGGGCGGTGGATGCGGTGGTTTACGTTAGGGCGTAGAGCAGAGCTGATACTTGCTGTCGAGCGGGCTGACGACGCCGCGACCACCTCGATTTAGGACGTGGGTGTAAATCATCG
>JBDTMS010000876.1:0-2311 GCA_039934195.1 Betaproteobacteria bacterium | reverse complement strand
GGCACTGGTTCACGCCGGTATCGCGCGGCAAGTACTGCGTCATCGGCAACCGCTGCCTGCACCGTGTGTGCTGCTGTCCGGCGGAGAAACCACGGTCACGGTGCGCGGCAAAGGCCGCGGCGGCCGCAACGCCGAATTTCTATTGGCGCTGACCGTAGCACTTGCGGGCGAGCCGCACGTCTTTGCGCTCGCCGGCGACACCGATGGTGTAGATGGGACGGAAGACAATGCCGGCGCGATCACGACGCCCGATTCGCTGCAGCGCGCCGCCGAGCTTGGCGTAGACGCAAAGGCCTACCTCGCCGACAATAACGGTTACCGTTTTTTCTCCGCGTTGAACGACCTCGTCATCACCGGCCCGACGCTCACCAACGTCAACGACTTCCGCGCGATTCTGATCGCCCCGCATTCCAACTAGACCGATCTCTACAGGCGGATTCTCATGGGTAAATCCGAGCTTCTCGCAACCGAGCTCGAGCCGCAGATCGACAAGGCCGAGTTGGTGCACCGTCTCGCCGAGGTATTGGCGCCGGGATCGCTGCTGCATGAATTGGAAGATCTGAAGCCGTACGAATGCGACGGCTTGTCTGCGCACTGCGCGGTGCCGCTTGCGGTTGCCCTGCCGGAAAACGAACAGCAGGTGCAGCAGGTCATGCGCATTTGCTTCGAAGCACGCGTGCCGGTTGTGGCACGCGGCGCCGGCACCGGCTTGTCGGGCGGCGCGATGCCGCACCTGCAGGGAGTGACCTTAGGGCTCTCGAAGCTGAAAAAAATTCTCGAGGTCGATCCGATCACGCGGCTCGCGCGCGTGCAACCCGGCGTGCGCAATCTTGCGATCTCCGAGGCCGCGGCGCCGTTCGGTCTGTATTACGCACCCGATCCTTCCAGCCAGATCGCCTGCAGCATCGGCGGCAACGTCGCGGAAAATTCCGGCGGCGTGCATTGCCTGAAATACGGTCTGACCGTGCACAATTTGCTCGCGCTGCGCTTCGTGACGATCGCAGGCGAGCTGCTCGAATTCGGCTCGCTTGGTCTCGATGCGCCGGGTTACGATCTGATGGCACTCGCCACCGGTTCCGAAGGGTTGCTCGGCGTCGTCACCGAAGTCACGGTCAAGCTGCTGGCGAAACCAGCAAAAGCGCAAGTCGTGCTCGCAGCATTCGACTCGCTGCTCAAAGCCGGGGATGCCGTCGCCAGCATCATCGGCGCGGGCATCGTGCCAGCCGGTTTGGAAATGATGGACAAGCTTGCGACCGAAGCAGTCGAGCAGTTCGTACACGCCGGCTATCCACTCGATGCCGAAGCGATTCTGCTGTGCGAATCGGATGGCACTGCAGAAGAAGTCGCCGCCGAGATCGAGCGCATCTCCGAAGTGATGCTGGAGAGCGGCGCGGTTGAAATACGTTTATCGCGCGATGATGTCGAGCGCTTGAAATTCTGGTCCGGCCGCAAAGCTGCGTTCCCCGCGGTCGGTCGCATACTGCCCGATTACTACTGCATGGACGGCACCATCCCGAAACGCAAACTCGGCGAAGTGCTGCAAGGCATCCAGGCGCTGTCGAAGCAATTCGGGCTGAAGTGTCCCAATGTATTTCATGCAGGGGATGGCAATCTGCATCCGCTGATCATGTTCGATTCCAACGAAGGCGATCAACTGCAGCGTGCCGAGGCTTTCGGCGCGCGCATCCTCGAGTTGTGTATCGCTGCCGGCGGCACGATCACCGGCGAGCACGGCGTCGGCATCGAGAAGCTTGACCAGATGTGTCTGCAGTTCAAGCCGCTCGAGTTGAGCACGTTTCTGCGCATCAAAACCGCGTTCGATGAGCATGGTTTGCTGAATCCCGGCAAGGCTGTGCCCACCTTGCACCGCTGCGCGGAATTCGGCGCGATGCACGTGCATCGCGGCCAGGAAAAGTTTCCGGAGCTGCCGCGCTTTTAAGCTCGTCACACCACGAAACTCGAAAACAGAGCACCCCAGCAATGACCCGCAGCGCGTCCGCGGTGTGCGGTACCGGCTTGCACGGCGAGTCGCACCGCGCTCGCTGTTTCCCTAACGCTAGTTCGTTTGCCGGCTTGCGCGAAGCTGCGTGACCGGCGCGTCGATGATCAATGGATCCCATCGTTTCTGAGTTGAGCGCACGCATCAAGCAAGCCGGTGTCGCGCGCACGCCGTTGCGCATTCGCGGCAGCGGCAGCAAAAACTTTTATGCACATCGCTTGGAAGGCGAGTTGCTCGATGTCGGCGCGTATCGCGGTGTGGTCGATTACGAACCGAGCGAGCTGGTGATGACTGCGCGTGCAGGTACGCCGA
>JBDTMS010000875.1:0-2312 GCA_039934195.1 Betaproteobacteria bacterium | reverse complement strand
ATTCGTACTTGCGAAATCGAGCGCTTGGAACAGGCGAATAGTAGCGCGTTGTACGCATCGGCCGGATGTCTCGGATCGCGTCGTTTGGCTTGGGTCGAGACCATCCCATTCGCTTTCTACGTTGGCGAACCAATGGGCTGATACCTCAGTGCGGAGCCCTCACTCGGCAATGCAGCAAAAGATTTCGCAAGCGCCTTGAGCGGTCTGCTCCGAGATTTTCCAACCGCATTGCCTCAGCAATTCGGTTAACGCTACCGAGGTATGGTCGTTGAACCAACCTTGCTGCCGACGCCGGTCGACTGCCTGATCGCGCTGTGGATTGTAGGAACATACCAACCGCGTTGCCGCAGTCCGCGCGTATCGCAATAGTGCGGGTACGTCGTGGATGTACTCCAACACCTCCAGCAGCGCAACGACGTCGAACTGTCCGCGCGGAAACTGGCCCTGATTCAAGTCGAGCACCAGACAGTCTGTCGATCGTGCGATCAAATCCGCTGGGATGTACGAACAGTCGCTGGCGATATGGCGCTTGAGAGCCATCGCACCCGCCCCTAGGTCCAGCACGCGAGACCCCGAAGGGACGTAGCGAGCGGCAACGAGCGCACGCGCATCCGCGCCGCTTTTCAATTCCTCGGGATGTGCCCAGCGCGCGCCGTCGCTGCTTCGCACCGCCTGCAATAGCTCGGTGGTCACGGCACGCTCGGCGGGCGCTGCGGGGTTGACGAACAAAGGATTAAACGGGGGTCGTAGATCGAAACGCTGCGGATACAACGGCCGCCGCGAGAACCCGGGCGCGAGTGCGAAGACGTTGCCCGTTTCCGCCGTCGCGGCGAACGGAATCAGCGGGCCGCCAAACTCGGTCGACGCAAACCGATGCAGCGTAAAGCCAAAACGCCGGAACTCGTCCATCAAGCGCCGCACCTTATCTCGCCCAGGCGCCACCGCGTACGATGTCCCTTTTTCCCACATCACGGCTGCGACACGGCCGCTTTCCAGCAATCGGCGCGCGCCCAGTATTACTTCGTACTCGAATCCTTCCGTGTCGATTTTCAAGAACAGTCGTCGCTGTGCCAGGTCCGGCCGCGCGGCGATCAGTTCCTCCAACGTAACAACCGCGACGCGCAGCGGTGTCTGTGGATCGAGCGGAACGGATTCGTCGAGGCTGTACCCCATGGTCGAGCCCGCGCGCATCAATAGCGTGCCGGTCTTCGCGCCAGCGGCCACGGCCGCGATTTCGACGGACCCCTGGACGCCGTTGAACACGACGCTCTTGAGCAATTGCAGAACGTTCAACGGGTGCGGTTCAATCGCCAACACATCGATCTGGCCAGGCCAACGCGTAGCCGCCGACAACGAGTACACGCCCCAATGGGCGCCGACGTCGATGAACACATCACCCGGTTGCAAATGCTCGTCGAAGAACTGGCGGCAAACCGCCTCGAATCCACCGAAGAGCATCTCGTGGAGGACGAGGTAGCGGATGCCAGGATCGAGCGTGACCAGTTCATTTATCAGTGCCAGATGGAAGCGCGGCTCGCCGTTGAGCTGCTTGACCGCCGAAGGCAGGCCGGGCTGTCCGTCGGGTAACAGGGGAAGCTTGACTTCGATTTGCGACATCGGCCTCGGACTGGGTACGTGCGTGGGAGAAATGCCGGATGCGTCGTGATTAAAATGCGACGGCATTCGAACTTGGACCGGCCGGATGGTCGTCCTCGACACTGCATCTGAAAGACACTAAGAATGACTTCATATCTTATGTCGCTAGTAGCCAAAAACCCTACGGATCGTATTGCGCACTAACGGCCAGGACCGCGGGAGTCTGAACCCCGACAAGCACCCGTGCGTTGCGATGTGATACGGTATTAGCCGTTCACTGCAAGAAATTGGTGCTCACTACGGTCAGGATGCTGTTTGAATCCGCAGCCGCGTTCGCAACGTAGTTAGGGTGGGCAGCAGCGCAGGAGGGTCTCGGTCCGGCTCCGGCGCGCTGCTCAGCAAACACTTCTTGTCACCGGACCGCTCTTTCTGCAGGGAGAGATTTATGATCGATACTTCGAAGTTTTCCGGTATGGCAATCGCAGCGGCAGCAGCCACTTTGTTCATCGCAGGTTGTGCCAACATGGGTAGCACGCCCACGCAAACCGCGGACAGCGGCTCCGTCAAAGTGAAGTGTTACGGAGCCAACTCCTGCAAGGGCCAGGCCGAGTGCAAGACCGGCATGAATTCCTGCAAGGGTCAGAACGCTTGCAAGGGTCAGGGCTTCATGAGCATGACCGAGAAGGCCTGCGTCGACCATTTCGGCCGCAGCTGAT
>JBDTMS010000874.1:0-2318 GCA_039934195.1 Betaproteobacteria bacterium | reverse complement strand
CGCCGATGCGTTCGTCGGCGGTTTTCGGTTGTGGGAGCCGCAGCACCACAATCGCGTAGGCTCACTGAGGAACGGCTCGGCGGCCGGCGATGAGAGTACATGGCACGACTCCGCAACAATGAAGCGATGCTGTGATCTATCGCTCTTTCGGAGCGCGGTGCTGGACGCCCTACTTCGCGTGGATTGTGGCAATGGACGCGTCGGCCAGGAGGGATGCGACGATCCTGGCGACCGCGGCCAGCAGCGCGTCGTCTGAGTGACGCAGCCCGATCGAAACCGTCCCCCGCAAGCTCTGGCTAACCGGTGCAGCGGTTCGGATGGCTGAAGATTATGATAACTGAAATGAGAAGGCGGCCCGGCCGTCCCGTTGCAATGCAAGCGAGCGCAGCCGCTGTCGAGCAGCGCTGGTGAGCAAAGTCATGCAATGAACCGAATCGAAGCACCTCACGATGCCGATATCGGCTTCGTTCAGTTGGCAAGCCCTCAAACGTCCAGTCCGCCAATCGATCCAATCGGTCCGTGCTCACGCATGGTTGAAAAGGCGGCATGCCGCTTGCGTACGTCACCGAGATCCGCAGGCGTGGACACGTCCCGTTCGGCGTCGCCGAGCACCAGGTCTGCGTGCCGTTGCAGGGCCTGCACACGCGCCGAATCATGTTCGCAACCTATCACCGCCGTCAACACCTCCAGCGTGCGGATCAGCACGGCGGCACTGCCGTGCGCGTTTTGACGGATCATGTGGAACATCGAATCGGTCAGGCCGTCGTAATCGACGCTGGGCACCACCAGCGCGGGTCGACCATCGCGCAGCGAAACACCAGTGGGCAGGTGCAGCGGCACGAGATCGCACAGCGCGGCGCCCAGTCGATCGAGCACGCTGATCGCGGTGTGAGGATCGTTGATGCCGGGAGACAGCGCGCGCACCGCCACCTCGACCAACTGGCGGACCGCAAATTCGAGGTCAATCGAGCTCGCACGCTGCGCGCCAAGCGCCGTGGCGTCGCGGATCGCAGCACCGGCTTTTTCCACCGGCGGAGTTACTACCGCGATAGCCGCCCCAGGGAATACGAAGTCTCCCGGCCGGACCAGAAGTCGGACGGCCGTTCCGTGCTCGGCAGCCCAGTCGGCGAGGCCGTCGCCGTCGAGCTGTTGAAGATAGCCGCGGCGGGGATCGACCACCGGCACGGCGTTGCGCCAAAAAATCGGCGGCGGTAGCGCGGACTGCTGCGTGTCGTTGGTGAGCCGGTCGATAGCCGACCTCACGTCCTCGCTGACCAGCTCGATCACGGTGTCCACATTGATGCGATTGGCCATGTGACCGACGAAGTACACGAGTAGCCCAACGCAGACGAAGGCCAGTAGGATGCTGATACTGAGCGACAGATGCGGTACGAACTCGCCCTCGCTCTGCGTGCGCACGCTTCGCAGCACCATCAGCGCGTAGGAGAAAGTGCCGAGGAAGGCACCGAGCGTGATCTGGTTGCCGCGATCCCTCATGAAGTTGCGCAGCAGCCGCGGCCCCATTTGTCCAGCGGCCAGAGAGAGTGCGGCAATCGTGATCGAAAATACGGTGCCAGCGACCCCGATGGTCGAAGACGCCACCGCGCCCAGCAGCGTGCGCGCGCCGGTGCCCCCACCATTGTAAAGCCAGGTGCTTTCGAGCAGAGCCTGCCAGACCAGCCCGCTGCGATCGAGCGTGACGAGGGCGACCGCCGCCAGCACGCCGCTCAAGACCATCGCGCTCGGAATGACCCAAAACGTCTCGTTCAGTTGGCTCAGCAGTTTGCGAATACCTGCGGTCAAGGTCGATCCCCTATGGAAGGAATTGCAGGATTATGTCCGCGGGTGAGCTAAGAGCCTGGTCGTCATCTGTTTCAGCAAAACTAGAGTAACGGGATCGCTCCCTAGCGAACGAGATGTCCACAGCAAAAGATAGTACGTGACGAGCGTAGCGCGCCGGTTTTGAATTTCCGTAGTGCCCCTGCTCGACGTTTAACGTGCCGTAGCTTTCTATGTGGTGATGACCTCCTCCCACCTGCTGGACAGCGCTTAGCGAGAAATTCGGCGTGGTTAGGAAGCTGTCAATTGGCGCAGAACCAGGCAGGCGCTAAGTCGCCGAGCGATGAATGCGGTCGGAAATGATTGTAGTCCTGTCTCCAGGTTTCGATCTTGTCGCGCGCGTCCTCAAGTGACATGAATCAGCTCGTATTCAGACACTCATCGCGCAGACATAGGAGCGATGGTACGACTGCTTGTCATTGGATTGCAATCGATGTGGCGCGCTATTGGAACGCCGTATTAGTCGAGACGGCGTCTGG
>JBDTMS010000873.1:0-2319 GCA_039934195.1 Betaproteobacteria bacterium | reverse complement strand
AGGCAGCGGGACGCCTGTCCCATCCCGGCATCGTTTCTGTCTACGAATACGGCGAGGATGACACGATCGCGTTTATTGCAATGGAATACGTCCAGGGCAAAGGTCTGCGCGAGTATTTTCAGCGCGGCACCCGATTCGGCCTGAGCGACGTCGTCAGCGTGATGACGCAGCTGCTCGACGCACTCGCGTACGCGCACGACGAAGGCGTTATCCATCGCGACATCAAGCCGGCCAATCTCATCATCATGAACAGCGGCAAGGTCAAGGTCGCCGACTTCGGTATCGCACATCTGGATTCGTCGATGCTGACCCACACCGGCGTCATCATGGGCACGCCCGGTTACATGGCGCCGGAGCAATACACCGGCACCGGCGCCGACCGGCGCTCCGATATCTTCTCGGCGGGTGTGGTTTTGTATCAACTTCTCACCGGTGAGAAGCCGTTCAAGGGCGCTACCGAAACGGTGGCGTACAAGATCTGCCACGAACCGCATCAGCCGCCGTCGCGGTTGGCCGCTGAGCTCGCGTCGACGCAATTCGACGCGGTGGTCGCGAACGCGCTGGCGAAGAAACCAGAGGATCGCTACCGGACCGCCGGCGAGTTTCGCAGCGCCCTCATGGCAGCCTATTCGGCGCCGGTCAGCCCGGTCGTCTCGGAGGAAACGATCATCGATGAAGGCAGCGTAGCGCCGCTGCACCTGGATCGCGCTCGCGCCACCGATTCTGCTGCGGGTGGCGTCGTCACCCAGCCGCCGCCGGGCTGGCAGGCCGAGGTGCTGGGGCAGATCGAGCAGCATCTCGCCCGCTTTCTGGGTCCGATGGCCAAAGTCATCACCAAGCGCGGTGCAAGAAGTACGATGGATGTCGACACGCTATACCTGCTGCTCGCCGAGAGTCTGACGACACCGCAGGAAAAAGCAGCATTCCTGGCCACGCGGAGCAAGCTCGCGGGTACGGCGTCCGCGGCGTCGACAACGGACCACACACCGAAGCCAGCCGATGCCGCCGGCGCACAGCTGTTGACGCCGCAGGATGCCGAGCGCGGCGCGCGCGAGCTGGCCGTCTATGTCGGCCCGATCGCGCGCATCTTCGCGAAGAAGGCGGCGTCGGCCGCTCCCACCCGCGATCAATTCTATGCGCTGCTTGCAGAGCACCTGTCGACCGATGAGGAGAAGCAGCGTTTCCTGCGCACAATGAGCGTCGGCCACTAGCGAAATTATCGGATTGAGTTTCCCGTAACTCGCGCGAAGGCGCGATACTCTGCGCACGCCGGGATCTCAGACGCCGGGATCCCAGACACCGGGATCCCAGACGACGGGGTCAGACCGTGTGTGATCGACACGACCCCAACAAAAATAGAGGATCTGCGATGAAGGCGAGCTGGAGATGGCCAGCCCTGATGCAGGCAGCGGTAGGGCTGCTGGCACTGGCCGGTTGCGGCTCGTTGATCTCGGGCGGCGCGGGATCGCCCGTCACCGGCTATGGAAGCAGCATTGCGCTACCGGTCAATTTGCGGCTCGCTGACAGCAGCGAGGAAACCTGCTCGCGTAGCCTGCAGTTCGGCGCGGAAAGTCCACGCGTTATCGTGCAACCCGGCGAGACCGCTTCATTCCCGGTCAAAGCGCCCGAGGTGACCTGGTTCTGTTTCGTGGAAGGCGTGCCGCGCGGCAAGATAACCTCCTGCAAGCACGGCACTACCTTCGTCAGAGTCACGCGGCCAACCAGCGGAAATCATTTCCTGATCGAATGCTTCCGGCCTTAACCGGCCCCATCCCTACTTCGGCGGAAATTCCACGTGCCGAATAAAGCCGATCTTGCCGGCCTCGTTCTTCACCACGTTGTAGCCGTGCAAACCATCGCCGTTCTCATCGAATAAGTAGTTGCCTTCGACGCCCTGATAGCCTTTGATTGCGAGGATGCCTTTGCGGATCGCCTCGGGATCGGTGCTGCCGGCGCTCTTGATCGCCATCGTGAGAATGTGCATGCCGTCATAGGCCCAGCTCGCGAAGCTGTCGGGATTGATTCCGTAGCGGTCTTTGTACTTCTTGGTGAAGGTGCGCGTGACATCGCTCGCATCGGTGGTGAAGTCCGCGATCGCGTAGGTGCCATAGAGCGCTTCGCCCGCTAGGTTCAGCGCCGTCACTGAGATCAGTGACGGCGAGCCGATCCACGGAGTCGTCAGCCCAAGTTGGCCCAACTGCCTGGCGAAGATGCCGACGTCGGGCGAGTTGGTCATGTACGTCGCGAGGATATCGGCGCCGGATTTTTTCAATGCCAGCACGATGGGCGTGAAATCCTGCGAGTTATTGGTGTAGCCCT
>JBDTMS010000872.1:0-2325 GCA_039934195.1 Betaproteobacteria bacterium | reverse complement strand
TTGTTCCCGGCAGCTTACTCGCACTCGGCAGGCATCAAAGTTTGCGACAGAACCTCGGAGGACGCCTGCATAAGTCGACCCCAAAAAAGTAGTAGTCCCATCTAGGGGACCTGTCTGTATCGAGGATGACCTTTCCGATCTTGCGAGCACGAAGATCTTGTGCCCTGGGTGGGCCTGCAAGAAAAGCGTCCGCTTGCCCTTCGACGAAGAGGCGCATCGGGTCGGCAGTCTTCCCCGTGGTGACCAGTTGATGTTCTCGTTTGGGATCTAAACCACCATAGGTTACGAGGCTGGAGATAACTACGTGCTCCTGCGTGCTATTCCCGCCGATGGGTACGGTCTTCCCTTGAGGTCCCGAATCTCCTTAACAGTGCCATTGTCAAACAGTTCCAGGCACCCCGCGTGAGGCGTCTGACGGTTACGTCACCATTGTAGGTGCGTTTCGAAGCTCTCCATTACAGTGCTTCGCATGCAAGCGCTAGTGTCAAACGCACGAATCTATATACTGCGGTCGTTCGTCTTTTGCGCGCGAAGACATCGAAGAGTTGGAGATCGCCGCGGCAGTTTTCGGTGCTTCCTACGGCGGCGTGGAGCTGTTCGCGGTGACCCTGTTTGATCTGGCCAAGCAAACCGTCAACGATGAGCTCCCGCGTATCACGGGCAGGTCACACTCATCCTTAGCAGACATGTGGCTGCTCGACGAAAGAGAGACCTTGGCGACTATCGAAGCGGCCCGATAAATCCGGCGCGAGACAGATTGAAGCTGACGCCGCTTTTTATAGACGACGACGAGATGCCGAACCACCCAAAACGACCTCGCGAACTGCAGGAGCATTTGAAGCGTCTAGAACGATTGCGCCTCGAGTTGGGCCATGCAAAGCGCGATAGCCGGGGTGTCCGCTACTTCGCGAGCCACGTGAACGGTGTATTAGCGATGTGGC
Source organism: Betaproteobacteria bacterium (assembly GCA_039934195.1). Classification (GTDB taxonomy): domain Bacteria; phylum Pseudomonadota; class Gammaproteobacteria; order Burkholderiales; family SHXO01; genus SHXO01. The sequence continues at coordinate 1,384 of JBDTMS010000872.1, read as the reverse complement.
TGCTAGTAGGAGTACTACGGGATTGCTTCTCTGGTGTAGCCAGTTGGTGGACGCTGTGCCAAGGGGCAACGGCAGTCATCACACTTTATGTTGTCAGCCTGTTGTTAACCCGCAGCGGTCGGTAATGTACCAGCCGACACCTCGGTAGTTGAGGGACAAAGGATTTCGTTCGCGTGCTGCGGCAGACCTCTTTGCGAGCCACCTTGAATTGAGCGTACAGCTTCTCACGGTGCGTCAAAGAAACCAGAAAGCACAGGCGCTGCCGCTGCGCCGAGGCTCGCGTAGCCGCGAAATCCAGGCGTCGCGCGCTGGCATGAAGTGCACGGCACCCGGCAGAGGAAACAGCCGTAGCGGATTTTCAACATTCGACCACGCGATGGGGCATTGGCGGATACAGATTTAACCGAGAGACTCGCCTGGCCGTTCAATCCGTGGGGAAGGTGGTCGATGAGCGGCATGCGCGAATTGAGTTTCGACGCCCGCGACAAAGCAGTGACCTTATTAGCGCGCTGAATCGAAGGATGCCAACGTTCGACTCTCTGAGGAGAGCCATTGAATGTTGATCGATCAACTCATCAAAGCCGTCCCTAACCGCTTGCAACTGGCGACGCGCTACAACGTTGCGCGGCTGCTGGGCGAACGCAGAAACATCGACATTATGGAGCAGATCGAGTGCGCGCGTCGGCGCTGCGTCGATGTAGGCACAGACAATGGTCTATGCACCTACCGCCTAGCGCAGATGTTCAATGCTGTGGAGGCGTTCGAGCCGCTCTGGGACAAGGCGATAGTCATTTCCAACTCGCGCTTGAGAAATGTTCATCTGCACAACGTCGCATTATCCGAGTGCAACGGTTACGGCCGATTCAAGATTGGCGGCGATTGGCTTCAACGTGTGTCGGCCGGAAATCACTTCGGCAATGTGGACGACGGCCGCACGATAATTGTCCGCTTGCGGACAATGGACAGCTTTCACTACGCCGATGTTGATCTGATTAGAATCGATGTGAAGGGCCGCGAGCTAGACGTGATCGCCGGAGCCATCGACACGATTGCAGAGAACCGCCCCGTGCTGTTGATGACGATCGAGCAGCAATATCTGGAGATGATGAGAATAGAAGCCGTACTGGAACGAGTTAGGAGCCTTCATTACGACTGCAAGTTTGTAATGGATGGCGAGCTGAGGCCGATTCGCGAATTTTCGCTGGATCGGCACCAGAAGTATGTGGATCCGTCGCAGGACGAATACGTAAAGGACTTCGTCTTTCAGCCGCGATAAGAATTCCGTGTAGCGAGATGCAACTGAGAGATTGCTGCCGCGATCGCCATTTTAGGTTCTGTCGCAAACTTTGATGCCTGCCGAGTGCGAGTAAGCTGCCGGGAACAA
>JBDTMS010000871.1:0-2326 GCA_039934195.1 Betaproteobacteria bacterium | reverse complement strand
CAAGCGTACTGCGAAGCCGCAGGTGAGCATTTCGGGACTAGTCGTTCGCACGCAGATCGACTAGCTGAGCACGGCTTTACTCGTGTCAAAGACAGCAATGGCATTCGAGGTCGCGGTTTTCTAGGCGTGCGAGTCAATCCCACGCTTTCTCTCACCGCGTCGGTAATAGCGGGGAATCAGCGACGTTGAGACGATTGCGACGTTGGTTCGTTGTCTATCCATTGGTTAGTTTAATAACCATTAATTGGGTTTTTTGTGGCTGTTCGTCGCAGCGTCGCAAAGAACTACTGTTGTTGATTTGCACTCAAAGTTGACCCGCTAAGTGGAGTAATTTGCATCGAATATTGACCCACGTGGAACACTGACCTGCTCGAGAAAGAGCAGGAGAAAGAGGAGTGATCGACGTGGCGATATTGAGCATTATTCGACGCTGGCATCTTCGCGATCAAGTTTCTTTGCGCGAGATCTCTAAGCGACTGGGTGTATCGAGAAATACCGTCAGGCGCTACTTACGTGCAGGGGCGGTTGTTCCAAGCTATGCCAAGCGCAGCAGTCCAAGCAAGCTGGATGGATATGCAGCGAAGCTAGCGGACTGGCTGAAGAGCGAAGCGGGGCGCCCGCGCAAGCAACGCCGGAGTCTCAAGCAAATCCATGCGGACTTGAGCGCACTGGGGTTCAGCGGCTCCTACGACCGAATTGCGGCGTTTGCTCGTCGCTGGCGGCAGGAGCAGCGGGAGCAGACCAAGACCGCGGCACGAGGGACGTATATTCCATTGCGATTCGCCGCTGGAGAAGCGTTCCAGTTTGACTGGAGCGAGGACTGGGCCGTCATCGCCGGCGAGCGCACCAAGGTGCAGGTTGCGCAATTCAAACTCAGCCACAGCCGCGCCTTCTTCCTGCGTGCCTATTGGTTGCAAACCCATGAGATGTTGTTCGACGCACACTACCACGCGTTCAATGCCTGGGGCGGTATCGCGCGACGCGGGATCTACGACAACATGAAGAGCGCAGTAGACAAGGTTCGCAGCGGCAAGCTTCGCGATGTCAACGCCCGCTTTGGCGCGATGGTGAGCCATTATCTGTTCGATGCCGAATTCTGCAACGTGGCATCGGGGTGGGAGAAAGGGCAAATTGAGAAGAACGTGCAGGATAGCCGTCATCGGCTCTGGCACAAAGCGCCCGCCTTCGGTTCACTTGCCGCTTTGAACGATTGGTTAACTGATCAATGCGCGCTGCTCTGGCAGCAGACACTTCATCCTGAGCAGCAGATGACGATTTGGCAGGCGTGGTCAATCGAGCGCCCCCATCTGATGCCGGTGGGACAACCCTTCGATGGTTTCGTTGAGCACGCCAAGCGCGTCTCGCCAACTTGTCTGGTGAACTTTGAACGCAATCGCTACAGCGTGCCGGCGTCATTTGCCAATCGAGCGGTGAGCCTGCGTGTGTATGCAGAGCGGCTGGTCTTTGTCGCCGAGGGCGAAGTCATTGCCGAGCATGCGCGGCACATCAATCGGCGTCACGACTGCGGTCAGACGGTTTATGACTGGCGCCATTATCTGGCTATCCTGAAGCGCAAGCCCGGTGCGCTACGCAACGGCGCGCCCTTCGCTACATTTCCCACGGGCTTCAAACGACTGCAAGCGGCTTTGCTTAAACGCCCAGGCGGGGATCGGGAGATGGTCGAGATTCTGGCCTTAGTGCTATTGCACGACGAGCAAGCCGTTCTCACTGCAGTTGAGCTCGCACTCGAAGCCGGAGCGCCCTCGAAGCAAACCGTGCTCAATACCCTCAGCCGTCTGCTCGATGACACCCGCATCGTCCCCGTACGTCCGCCGCAAGTCTTTACGCTACAGGTGGAGCCGCAGGCCAACGTCGGACGCTACGATCGCTTGCGCGAGCGGGAGGATCACGATGCAACCTGATGCCATGATGCAAATGCTCAAAACACTCAAGCTGCATGGTATGGCTCAAGCGCTCGGCGATCTTGCCGCGCAAGATTCACCGGCTTACAAATCGGCCGCTCCGCTGTTAGCCGGATTACTCAAAGCCGAACTGAGCGAACGCGAGGTACGCTCCTTGGCTTACCAGATGAAGGCGGCTCGCTTTCCGGTGTATCGCGATCTCAACGGGTTCGACTTCGGCTGCAGCGAGGTCAATGAAGCTTTGCTGCGGGAACTGCACCGGTGTGAGTTCGTCGACGCAGCCGATAACATCGTGTTGGTCGGTGGACCGGGCACCGGCAAAACACATCTAGCCTGTGCAATTGGCGTACAGGCTATCGAGCAGCAGCGCCGCCGTGTGCGTTTCTTCTCCACGATCGAATTGG
>JBDTMS010000870.1:0-2327 GCA_039934195.1 Betaproteobacteria bacterium | reverse complement strand
CGGCTGCCTCGATCGAGGCGCTGAACCGCACGTGCTACTGCCTTAGCCTGGACGAGGGCGCGCTGCGACGTCACCTCGAGGCCGACCTCGGCAAACGCGACTTGTCCCGTGCCATGATCGATACGCATCCGCACCTGTTCTCGTCGGTACCGATGTTCGTCTCGCGCAGTCACCTCGAGCAAATGGCGAAGGTGATCGATGCGGTGGAACGCGTCGTGGCAACACCGACCTACCGTCACGCTGTCCTGGCGTGGGCGCCCGAGATCGCACATTTCGATCCTGGTTCACGCGGCGGCCTGTTGGGCTACGACTTTCACTTGACGCTTACAGGGCCGCAACTGATAGAGATCAATACGAATCCGGGCGGCGCGCTCGTCAACGCGATTCTGGCACGCGCGCAGCGGTCCTGTTGCGCGGATGCGTCGGGGCTTGCGATGGCGCCGATGGAGGCAGATGCCATCGAGGCGGCGCTGATCGATGTATTCAGGACCGAGTGGCGTCTGCAGCGCAAGGATGCTCCGTTGATGTCGGTGGCCATCGTCGATGATGCGCCCGCGCAGCAGTATCTCTACCCCGAATTACTCTTGTACCAGCAACTCTTCAGGCACCACGGAATCGAGGCGGTGATCTGCGACCCTCGCGAGCTTGCGCGCAAAGGCGCGCACTTGTGGCAGGGAAGCCAGCCCATCGACTTCGTCTACAACCGACTGACGGATTTCACGCTGGAGCAGCCGGCACAGTCAGCGCTCAAGCTCGCGTATCTCGCCGGCGAAGTTGTGGTGAGCCCGCACCCGCGGGCGCATACGCTATATGCGGACAAGCGCAATTTAACTCTGCTCTGCGACGAGGCGTTCCTGCGTGAGACGGGTGTCTCGAGTGAGGCGATGGCAACGTTGCTTGCAGCGACCCCGCACACCGAGATAGTGACGGCTGAGAACAGGGATACATTGTGGGAGAAGCGGCGCCATCTGTTCTTCAAACCTGCCCGCGGCTACGGAAGCAAGGCGGCTTATCGCGGCGACAAACTCACCAAGCGTGTCTGGGCGGAGATCGCAAACAGCACATACGTTGCGCAGGCACTGGTCGCACCCAGCGAGCGGCAGATCGCACAGGTAGAGGTGCCAACCGCACTGAAAGCCGATATTCGCAGCTATGCCTACGACGGCGTGGTCAAGCTCGTCGCCGCGCGACTGTACCAGGGACAAACCACCAACTTTCGCACACCCGGAGGAGGATTCGCTCCGGTATTTACAGAAACTGCAGCACCCTCGAGATGACGCGATCGCAGCGATGTGCGTTGGCGGTTCCCGACTTCCGCGGCCGTCGCAAGTCGGTCTGCGCGCCAGCGGTAACTGCGAGATCGCCCCAGGGGCTAAGCCCCCGGCGTGGTGATCATCATCACTGATAGCGGCCGATCGACTGCTCGTCTGCAAAAACGACTGCATGCGCCAGAACTGCATGCGCCAGAATGGATCAAAGGGTGCGATTTCTGCGCAAATGTAGGGTGCGCGATCTTCGCAAAACGGCGTTTTCGACTCCCGCGGACGACACGGAGTCAGCTCAGGTTGACTCGTTTTTTCACGACGGTTACTCTGCTGCGCGACAAGGCGTACATCGACTTTAATCGTCTGCAGGCGTCTCTATTTAGTTGAACCGATGCAGCCCGCAACGGATTTTTTATGAGATGACGATGCGAGTCCCTCCAAGGCAGGCAGCATCTGGAATCGCGCTACATGGCGTCGGTGCAAGCCATGAGCTCGGCACTGGTACATCCGGCGGCCGCTCATTGAACGCCCGCATCTGCATATCGTCTCTGCATATGGAATCACATCGGGTCGCGTTTTCTGTCTCGCAATCTTCAATTTCCATTCTGTTAGCGCCGGACTCACCTTCCGGTTCATCCCCGCCGTTGCGCTGAATCGTAAGTGTCGAAGCCCGCTCCCGAACCACGAAATGCACAGCTGGTTGCGGCTGTTTCAGGCAGAGAGGAATGGTGCGGGCAGATTTGGCAATCCCCTATATGAACTAAACATAACGAGTGAATATGAAAACACTATTGGCGGGAATTATCGCGCTCGTGTTTCCGGCGCTGGCACTCGGACAGCAAATCGCTTATCCGGACCTGCAAGTCAGGGTGCCGATTAGCGAATTCTCGATCGGGCATCCGACACCTTCCACACGCGAGCTGCGCTATTCGCACAGCACTGCGAATTTCGGCGCCGGGCCGCTCGATATTCGACCGTCATACAATGCGAACAGCGGTGTGGCGCAGGGTTATCAGCGACTATTCGGCTATAGCGGAACTGCCCTGGTGCTGGTGAAGGAAG
>JBDTMS010000869.1:0-2330 GCA_039934195.1 Betaproteobacteria bacterium | reverse complement strand
AACATGATCCACGATCGATGATGGCGAACAACGTGCGAGATGAAACATCCAGCCGCGCAAGGGTTCGGCGCAGCAGCCCGACCGTTTCGCGCACGAAGTTGTCGGATGCGTAGGCTTGTAGCGTAGCGTCCATCGCGAGCGCCGCTTCGGTGTCGCCTTCGGACTTGAGAATCCACAAACCGACTTCAAGGTCGTTTGCGCGCAGCATGAGAATCGCGTCGTCGAGCTCCCGCGCAAAAGCCAACGGCCACCAGGCGCTGCCTGCCGCGTAAATTTCTGCGATGGATTGCGGCTGCACGCCGCGCGGCCCCTGTACGGTCAACGTCGCGGTACGTGCAGAGCGATCGATGCTGACATCGATGTGGCTATAGCGATAGCCGCTAGCAGCGATCGTCCGCGTGATCGGTGCGAGGTGCACCGCCGGCGCATTCGCCTCGCGCGTGCTTTGTGCGGCGAGCGCGGCAGCGCGCTGCTGCACCATTGCTTGGAACTCCCGCGGCTTGGCGACGTGGTCGACCAGCCGCCACTGCTGCGCGCGATCCGCGCGCACGCCGTCGGCAGAGCTGCAAAACACGTCTGCGAGATCGCGTCTCACACGTCGCTTGTCGGTCAATCGCGTGAGCCCGCCGGTGCCGGGCAGCACGCCGAGCAACGGTACTTCCGGCAGGCTGACCGTGGAGGAGTGGTCGTCGATCATCACGATTTCATCGCACGCCAGCGCTAGCTCATAGCCGCCGCCGGCGGCGGTGCCGTTGACTGCCGCGAGGAATTTGATGCCATCGAATCTGCTCGAATCTTCCATGCCGTTGCGCGTTTCGTTGGTGAACTTGCAGAAATTTACCTTCCACGCGTGGCTGGATAATCCAAGCATGTAGATGTTCGCGCCCGAGCTGAACATGCGCTCGCGCGCCGAGGTAAGCACCACGCATTTGATTTCCGGATGCTCGAAGCGAATACGCTGGATGGCGTCGTGCAACTCGATATCGACACCGAGATCGTAGGAGTTGAGCTTGAGCCGATAGCCTGGCTGCAATCCACGCCCTTCATCGACGTCGAGCGACAGTGTTGCGATGGCGCCGTCGAAGCGCATGCGCCAGTGTTGATAGCGATCGGGGTGCGTGTCGAACGTAGTCAATGCAGCTGACGCAGCCGTGCGCTCTGAGGTCGCATTGGTCATTTTCGTCCCTCCAGGTCTACCAGTTTCTTCAAATCGCGCAAACTCTGCTCCGCTTTGCGCCGCGCAGTGTCGACCACCGCGTCGGCTTGCCGATACAGCGTTTCGCGACTCGCGAGAATGCGTTCGAGGTCCGCCATCGCGGCGGTGTTGCCTGACATCGGCCGCGTATCGCCTTGCGCAATCACGCGCGCCATGTGCTCTTCGGGCAGCGCTTTTAGCCAAACGGTAAAGCAGCTCGACAGCAGCAACTCATAGGTGCCGGGTTCGGCAACGATGCTGCCGCCGGTTGCGATCACGCAGCGCTCGTGCGCCTGCAGAACGGATTCCAGGCAACGCCGTTCGTAGCGCCAGTACCCGGCTTGCCCGTACAGCAGAAAAATCTCCGACAAGCTCATGCCGGCCTCGCGTTCGATGGCTTTATCAAGCTCGATGAACGGGACTGCGAGCGCTTTCGCCAAGCGCGCGCCGAGCGTCGATTTGCCGGCACCGCGTAATCCGATCAGCGCGATGCGCTTTTTCTTCTCAGCCAGATCGGCGCCGAAATCGCGCACCAGTTGCGCTCGCGCGCGAGCGAGTTGCTGCTGCGGCAGTTGCTGAACAAACGCCTGCAGCAGCGTGAGCTCGGCGGACTTCGGCGCCTCGTCGCTGACCAGGTCGCTCAGCCGGATATCCAGCGCCACTGCGACCTTCTGCAACAGCAATACGGAGATGTTGCCGCGGCCGGTCTCGAGTTGCGCGAGATAGCGTTCGGACACGGCCGAGATCGCCGCGAGATCCTTGCGCGTCATACCGCTGCGCTCACGCGCAGTACGGACACGATCGCCCAGAGTCTTGAGAAATCCAGACGCTGTCGCCGATGCCGTCTGCTTCGACCGAGGTGTGCTTGGCCGACTACGCGAAACCGGGCGCGAAACCAGGCGAGGCGGTGCTTTGAGCATGAACTATAGTGCTTGTCTGAGAAAGTGCAGGCACTATAATGCTCTGACCTGAACGATCCAACAAGTGGCAGCGACGGCCGGTTCAGCTCAGAATTGCACGCGGCAAATCAGGGAGAAACCTTGGCGATCGACATCACTATCCTGATCGGCACCATGACGGGCACGGCCGAGCTGGTCGCGCAGGAGCTCGAGTTGCGGATCGACGATGACGATAC
>JBDTMS010000868.1:0-2334 GCA_039934195.1 Betaproteobacteria bacterium | reverse complement strand
ACGCACAGCTCATCGCCGACAACATCGCAGCGCAGTTGGAAAAGCGCATCATGTTTCGCCGCGCGATGAAGCGCGCCATGACCAACGCGATGCGCCTGGGTGCGCAGGGCATCAAGATCATGAGTGCCGGGCGATTGAATGGCATCGAAATCGCACGCACCGAGTGGTACCGCGAAGGGCGCGTGCCGCTGCACACGTTGCGCGCCGACCTCGATTACGGAACCGCCGAAGCCAAGACGACCTACGGCGTGATCGGAATTAAAGTCTGGGTATTCAAGGGTGAGGTGCTAGGCAAGGGTGAGCAGCCTATCGCGCCACCGCCAGCCGCAGAACCCGAGAAGAAGCCCAGACGCGCAGGAGCCAAGCATGCTGCAACCAGCTAGAACCAAGTACCGCAAATATCAGAAGGGCCGCAACAAGGGCGTTGCCACGCGCGGCGCCAAAGTGAGCTTCGGCGAATGGGGCCTCAAGGCCACCGGTCGCGGTCGTCTCACGGCCCGGCAGATCGAAGCGGCACGTCGTGCGATGACGCGTCATATCAAGCGCGGCGGCCGCATCTGGATCCGGATCTTTCCGGACAAGCCGGTCTCGCAAAAACCTGCGGAAGTGCGCATGGGCGGCGGCAAAGGCAATCCGGAATACTTCGTTGCAGAAATTCATCCGGGCAAAGTGCTGTACGAAATGGACGGCGTCGACGAGGCGCTGGCGCGTGAGGCATTTCGGCTGGCGGCTGCCAAGCTTCCGATCGCGACGGCATTCGTCGCTCGACAGTTGGGTTGAGAGATCATGGATACCAAAGAATTACGGACGAAAAATCCGACCGAATTGAAAGACGAGTTGAACTCGCTGCTGAAGGCGCATTTCAGTTTGCGCATGCAGCTCGCGACCCAGCAGCTCACCAACAACAGCGAGCTGTCGAAGACGCGCCGTGCGATTGCGCGCGTGCGTACGATCATGGCCGAGAAAGTGAGGCAAGCATGAGCGAAGCAAGCGTGTCTGAGCAGAAAGCCCCCAGCGTCGCCGAGCAGAAAACCGCGGGCGTTCCGGAGCAGAAAACCCCGGGCGCGGCGACGCATCGTCAGCTGAGCGGCCGTGTAGTGAGCGACAAGATGGACAAGACCGTCACCGTGCTGATCGAGCGGCGCGAGAAGCATCCGCTCTATGGCAAGTACGTGGGGAAATCGAACAAGTTTCACGCGCACGATGAGAACAACGATTATCACGTCGGCGACTTGGTGACGATTGAGGAATGTCGGCCGCTGGCGAAGACGAAAGCATGGCGCGTCGTGAAACTGCTGGAGAAGGCGCGCGCAGCGTAGCGCAATGTCGGAAGCGTAGCGCGATGCTCGAAGCGTAGCGCGATGCTCGAAGCGTAGCGCGATGCTCCTTGCGCCGCGTACGTGCGGCGCTCTATAATGCGCGGCTTTTCGTGCTTGGCCTGACAGCCGATCGAAGTGAGTAGCAGCGGCTTCGATTGATCGGTGTCTTTTCCCCGGACGGGGTCCAAAACTGGCCGCCAGCGGGTTGGTGTGGATGGAGCGATCCATCGTGGACCTCCGTGATGGCGGAGCAAGTTGGAGAAGAAAAAACGTGATTCAGATGCAGACGATGTTAGACGTGGCCGACAACACCGGTGCACGTACTGTGATGTGTATAAAAGTGTTGGGCGGCTCCAAGCGACGCTATGCCGGGATCGGTGACGTAATCAAAGTCAGCGTCAAGGATGCGGCGCCGCGAGGACGCGTGAAGAAGGGCGAGATCTACAACGCCGTAGTCGTGCGTACCCGCAAGGGCGTGCGCCGGCAAGACGGCTCTTTGCTCAAATTCGACACCAACGCGGCAGTTCTACTCAACAATAAGCTCGAGCCCATCGGCACTCGTATCTTCGGCCCGGTAACGCGCGAGCTGCGTACCGAGCGCTTCATGAAGATCGTGTCTTTGGCGCCGGAAGTGCTGTAGCGCGGCCGGTGCCGCCGCAGGGTTGCATAGGGTTCCAGTTGCATAGAGTCAGCGTCGCATAGAGAAGGATTGCCATGCGCAAGATCAAGAAGGGCGATGACATCATCGTCATTACCGGTAAAGACAAGGGGAAACGCGGCGCGGTGCTGCGCATCCTCGATGCCGAGCAGGTGCTCGTCGAAGGCATCAACGTAGTGAAGAAGCATCAGCGCCCGAATCCGATGAAGGGTGCGACGGGTGGCATCGTCGACAAGGAAATGCCGTTACATATTTCCAACGTCGCGATCTACAACCCGGTATCCAAGAAAGCCGATCGTGTAGGCGTCAAGATTATGGAAGACGGCCGCTCGGTTCGCATATACCGATCGAATGGCG
>JBDTMS010000867.1:0-2334 GCA_039934195.1 Betaproteobacteria bacterium | reverse complement strand
CGCATCCCGCTTTCTTATTGGTACCGCTTCCGCCTCGCGGTCGAAAACGCGCCCACCAGTTTGATTGTCGCCGGCGATCAGCCGCTGGTGAAATCCTGCGCGCGCGTGCAAATCGAAGTGAAGCGTGAGCGGCTGCAGTGGCGCGGCCCGGTTTTCGAAGGCATCGATTTTGAATGGGTCCCGCGCAAAACACGCACCGCCATCTTCGACCCGGCGCGCCTGCGCATGGCCGGCTGAGATCTGGGTGAGAGTTGGGTGAGCATGTTCGCGTGTGTGTATGCGCCGTCTTCTCCGCAGGCAACTTTGCTCGCGCTCGCGGCTTCGTTTTCGCCGCTGGTCGAAGACACCGCGCTCGGCATGGTGGTCTTCTCCATCGTTGGCCTGGGACGCCTGATCGGCACGCCGCAGGAAATCGCCGCCACCGTCGCGCGCCGGGGCGCTGAAGCGGGCATCCAGGCTAACCTCGCCGTCGCGGCCGATCCCGACACCGCCATGCTCGCGGCCCGCCACTTCCGCGGCATCACGCTGATCCCGCCCGGCCGTGAAGCCGATCGCCTGGGCGCCCTCCCCGTACACGTGCTGCCCGCCGAACCCGAGCTAATCGAAACGCTGGACCGCTGGCGCATCCGCACCTTCGCCGAGCTCGCCGCGCTGCCGGAGCTAGGTTTCATCGCCCGCTTTGGCGATGCAGGCGAGCGCCTCCTGCGCCTGGCGCGTGGCGAAGCACACCGGTCGCTGCGCATCATGGCGCCACCGGAAAGCTACCAGCGCCGCATAGAACTGGAGCATCCGCAGCGCTTACTCGAACCCCTGCTATTCGTAATCTCGTCGCTATTGAATGCGCTGATGCAGGGGTTGTCGTTCAATCGCGTGACGCTCACACTGAATGGCCTCCCCCGCACACTCGAGTTTCCGGTGCCCGTGCGCGACTCGAAAGTGATCCTCAAGCAATTGCAGTTCGATCTTGAAGCCCATCCGCCGCAGTCCGCCATCGTTAGCGTCGAGGTGCATCTGAATCCGGTAGAGCCGCGTGTCTTGCAGCATGGCTTATTCATCCCGCAAGCGCCCGCGCCCGAAAAACTGCAATTGACACTGGCGCGATTGACGGCGCTGCTAGGCGAGCAAAACGTCGGCTCGCCCGAATTGCTCGACACGCATCGTCCCGATGCTTTCCTGATGCGCCCGTTTTCCGCCGAAGCCCCCGCGCGCGCCACCCAGCCGACCCGCACCGCGGCCCCTCTGCAACCCGCCGCCGCGGCAAGCGAGCCCGCCGCGATCCGCTTCGCCTTCCGCTACTACCGTCCTCCCCTCGCCGCGCAAGTCCGCGTGAAAGCTGAGCGTCCGATCTCCGTAAATGCCCAGCCGATCTTGACCGCCGCCGGCCCCTGGCGCGCCTCTGGCGACTGGTGGACTACCGCACCCTGGGACCGCGAAGAGTGGGACGTCGAATTGAGCAACGGCGGTTTGTATCGCGTGTACCAAGCGGCGCAACGCTGGTTCCTCGAAGGAATGTATGACTAGCAGCACCTATATCGAACTCCACGCCCGCTCCGCTTTCAGCTTTCTCGAAGGCGCGTCGCTGCCCGAAGCCTTGATCGCGCGCTCATCCGAACTCGGCTCGCCCGCCATGGCCTTGCTCGATCGCAACAGTCTTTCGGGCATCGTGCGCTTCCACAAGCAGGCGCAAAAATCCGGCGTGCGCGCGATCATCGGCGCCGAAGTGATCGCGGCCGAAGGTTTCCGCTACGCCCTGCTCGCCGAGTCGCGCCAGGGCTATCAGAACCTGTGCCGCCTGCTCACAAAAATCAAACTGCGTACCGCGCATGGCGATCAGGAAAGCGCCGTCGCAACCGCTGAAGATGTCGCAGAATACGCCGCAGGCCTAGTCTGTCTCGCCGGTGACACAGAACAAATCGAGCGCATGGTTCACATTTTTGGACCGCGCAATGTTTTCGTCGAACTCCAGCGCCATTATGATCGCGATGAAGAGCATCGCAACCAGGCCGCCATTGCCATCGCCCGCAAGCTGCAATTGCCTCTGCTCGCTACCAACGGCGTCTCGCACGCGATCGAAGACGAGCGCGACCTGCTCGACGCCCTCACCTGCGTCCGCCACAAGACCACCATCTTTGCAGCAGGCAAACTACTCTTGAAGAACGCCGAGCGCCATCTCAAGAGCGCCGCGCAGATGCAGCAGCTCTTCGCCGACTTGCCCGACGCCATCGCCAACACGCAGAATCTCGCCGCGCGCCTGCAATTCACACTCGGCGATTTGGGCTATCAGTTCCCCGCGTATCCCGTACCGCCCGGCGAGACCATGAATTCGTATCTGCG
>JBDTMS010000866.1:0-2335 GCA_039934195.1 Betaproteobacteria bacterium | reverse complement strand
CCATCAGAGCAGGAATTTCACTTATCCTCCAGTCCTAATTTCCGGGACCACTTCTAGCGTCAAGCTTGCAACCCAGGTGGGCTAGGTTGAAAGACGCAGTCGGTTCGCCTATCTGGAAGCTGCCAAGATATATCCGCCGCCTTCGGATTCTTCCCCGAAATGTTCTGCTAGCGAACGAACACAAAGCGATCAACGTCGAAGTCGCGCACCCATGTCATGCCCCCGCTGGGGAGATCTATCCTGAACACCGAATTGTTTCCAGGACGTTGGATGTCAGATAACGCATATAGCTGATCGCCCCCACCGCATGCGAGATCGGAAACGTCCTCGCGCATAGGCTCGTCGCCGATCTGCAGCTGGGCCAGGCGAACCACAACCAATTTCTTTAGGTCGAATTCCACGAGCCGTACTTCGCCCTGCGCGGCCATGGAGATCGCATAAATCCGACCGTTCGAACATTGCGTCATGTGGGCATAGCGCACGGCAGGATGGAGCGCAATGTTGAGAGCGCTCACGCCCCCGTAGGCCAGGTCGACACGCACCAGCCAATAGCGGGGCGTGTCGGTGTAGTGCGATATCAATGCGAGCGGCGTTCCAGATGACGGCACCAGCAGGCTGGATATTGCATACGCTGACGCGAGGCCGGCAATTTGCGAAGACGATGCGTCTACCAAAACTCCAGGTATCCCCGCCATGCGAACGAGCGCTTTGCGCGGCGTCAGTTCATTGGTGGATATGCGGACCAGGCCGATACTGCGATCGCTATTCTGAAAGATCGCGGCCAGCCGCTCTTGCGCACCTTGTGCTAACGAACCTTTGTCTTGAGCGGGCTGGAGGCTTCCCAGGTCGATCGATCGGAACGTCAGCTTCTGCTGAGCGGCTCGGACACCGTACAGCGTTCCCGAGTCCGCGGCCGATGCAAACTCGACCCAGATGAGCATGCACGCGATGAACGCGACCAACTTTATTCCTGCACACCTACCGCGATTTTTATGCATGCGAATATCCTTCGTTACGGCACGATCATCCCGTCATCTGGTGTAAGGGGGCGCGCGCCCAAGTCCGCCAGGACGTTGATGATGAATTGTCTGATGCGGGAATCCACTTGCGCCTGGTATACACCGTCTGCATCGAGGCCCCAAACGAACTGTATTGAGCCGGTGGAGAATACCTTTGCGCCGCTGGCAGCGGTATAGCGCACAGCATTTGAGATTGACGCGTTGGTGCCGGGTGGAACGCCGGGCCCGATGGTGCTTGCTACGGTCGGTGAGTTTGACAATACGACCAAGCCAGGCGGCGAGAATCCGTTGTTCACGACGGCATCCCATTCATAGCCGACCAACGTCGATACCGCCGTACCGTTGGTGAGCCCTGTGTTCCGGTAATACGGATCTGCGGAGTTCGCGACAACGAAATCATAGCCATTGCTATAGACATCATCGCCTACGTACATGACACCGAGCAATGCGTTCTCCGGACGGTTGTTCTCCGGTCCTCTCCATAAGTAGGTAGGGGCAACAGGATCACGTGCGGTCGCGTCTTTGTAACAGACCATTACCCGATTGGCATCTCCCGTACTGGACGGCTCGAATCTCACGCGCCAGTACGCGGAGTTAGCGGAGAAGAAACCCAGATTTACGCCGACATCACGCGCATGCTCGACTGCGTTGCGCATTTCCAGCGACCAATATTCGTCGTGGCCAACTGACAGATATGTCTTGTGTTGCAGCAATGTTGCCGGATTGGCATGCGTATCGACCGTAGAGATATACGTGACGTCATAGCTCTGCGACTCCAGCCAGCGCGCCATGTTGCGTTCGTAGCGGACCATGCTATTGGCGTTGTCAGGATCATCGGTGATCTCGCCGAAGGGCCGATCGAACGAGACTTTGAACGCGCGCTGACCGTTGGTGCTGTTGTATTCGTACACGCTGTGCCGTTCGCCGTCTCCGTAGTTGTTGTACGCGAGGAACGTATTGAAGCTGCTTTGAAACAACAAGTCGGCATGACTGCTGTCATCGCGCACTACGAACCAGATCTGCGATTGCTTACCACTCGCGGCGGCCGTCAAGTTTGCGACGTAAAGCCCGGAAGTCCAGGTTGAGCCGATCGCCAACGTGAAAGACGTGTTCCATTTACATTCGATCAAAAGCGTTGCGCTGTCCGTGACGCCGCATGCCGTCTGCTTCACCCCAGCAAAAGGCCCGAAACTGCCCATCAGTCTGCCGCCGGTTCCCGCGTAGTACCCGAGCCTGTACACATCGATGCGATACTGACCCGCCTGGGCAAGGGTTACTTTCATAGGCAAGCTGCCGCCTACATTGATGCTCGTGGC
>JBDTMS010000865.1:0-2341 GCA_039934195.1 Betaproteobacteria bacterium | reverse complement strand
AGCGCTATCCGGATCCCGCTGTCGAGATCATCGACCAGAGCTTCGCGAAGTATCGTCTGAATCTCGCGTCGGTCGAGCGCATTGCACATGGCTTGCGCTGGGCGGAAGGACCGGTATGGTTCGGCGATGGACGCTATCTTCTATGGAGCGATATTCCGAATAACCGCATCATGAAGTGGGAAGAAGAAACCGGCGCCGTGAGCGTTTTTCGCAAGCCTTCGGAGTTCGCGAACGGCAACACGCGCGATCGACGTGGACGCTTGATCACGTGCGAGCATGGTGCTCGGCGTGTGACGCGGACTGAGTACGATGGCACGCGTACCGTCATTGCCGATTGCTTCGAAGGTAAGCGCCTCAATTCACCGAATGACGTTGTCGTGAAGTCGGACGGCTCGATCTGGTTTACCGATCCGCCGTTTGGACTATTCGGTTACTACGAAGGCTACGCCGCGCAGCAGGAGTTGCCGATGAATGTCTATCGAGTCGATGGCACTAGCGGCGAAATAACAGTGGTGGAGGCGGAGGTCAACCGTCCGAACGGGTTGTGCTTTTCCCCCGACGAAGCGATCTTGTATCTGATCGAATCGGGGGGAAGTCCACGCAACATGTACGCATACGATGTGGTCGACGGCGGTCGTCAACTCGCCAACAAGCGCAAGCATATCGATGTCGGCCCAGGCACCCCCGACGGGATGCGATGCGACGTGGATGGCAACCTTTGGATGGGATGGGGAATGGGCGATGCGACACTCGACGGTGTGGCGATATTCAACCCTGAGGGCCGGTTGATCGGCCGCATCAACTTGCCCGAGCGATGCGCGAATCTCTGCTTCGGCGGGCTGCATCGCAATCGGTTATTCATGGCCGCAAGCAAGAGCGTCTATTCGCTGTACGTGAACACGCAAGGGGCGTCCGGAGGTTGATCGACGGGGTGCTAAATTGTAACGAGTGGTGCACATGGTTGCGAGGACGATATAAGCAACAAAAAAGGCGATGTCCGAAGACACCGCCTTTTTTTCCGGTCGTGAGCCGGATATTAGTTCTGCCTAGATCTTGTTCGAATTACGGCGAACCTGCCAGGCTACGAACACCAGACCTGCGTCAAGCAAACCGTAAGTCGAAGGCTCAGGCACCGGTGCAGCTGCCGCGACCTGCAATTGCCCGGAATACTGGGTGATGACTGCCCCGATCGGGGTGGTCCCCAGCACTTCCAGCGCGTAGTACCCGTGACCGGTCGCACCGCCGACGTTTGCACCAAGTGCTGCTTCTACGCTCGGTGTAAGGCTAGGTAATCCGCTGTCGGCAAGCACCGTGTTGTAACCCGTTCCGTCCCATGCGACGAGCTTCATCGTAAGAGCTAGAGGCGTTTGCGAAATGGTGAAGCTGGTGAATTTGGTTGATAGGGCTGATGCGCTGCCCCCCGCCTGCGAACCCGTTCCGCTGAGGTCAAACGTAAAAAGGTCATCAAAAGCCGTGCCGCCGGTCGTGAAGAAATTACTGATAAACGCGAACTGGACTCCCGGAGTGCTCGTCGGTTACATATCCAGTGGCGTTGTGTTGAATATTGCCGCCTTAGCAGGTGTCGCTACGGCCAAACCCAAGCTCACGGCAAGTGCCAATGCCTTCAGCTTCGTGCGCATCTTGTTTCATCTCCTAAACGTGCTGTCTACTAAAAAAGCAACGCTACATGCGGTTTCGTACAGCGTCGATCTATGCTCAATCAACATGGTTAATCGCGCCGTTGAATGCTGGAGGATGCGCAGGACGGCAGTCAAACCGTGTGTCATCACTGCAAATTGGAAGAGCGGCCGTAGCGGTTGGGCACAAATAGAGCCTCGGATCACGGAGTTATGTATTTTCGCAAATGTGTCTTTCAGAGGTGAATAGCGTCGGCTGGCAGACTTCATCGTGAAACTATTTTCGCGGAAATCGCAATCGATCGCGGCGCGCTTGGACCGAACAAGCAGCGCGAACGAATGCTCAGGAAAGGGCGCATCTATCAGCTTGGGCGTATGCGTTTGACCGATACGAAGCACGCATGCGCAAACTTCGCTAGATTGGAGCGCTATGCCGCCGCTCCACAGACTTGGTCCGCTGTTGCTGCTCGTGTGCAGTGCTATGCCGATGTCTCGTGCGACCGCCGCCAAGCCAGGCGAATTGCCCGACACCTTAGAACAGCGGCTATCGTCGTGCGCTGCATGCCACGGAAAGCAGGGCGAGGGTAGTGAAAAAAGCGAGGTGTATCCTCGATTGGCCGGTAAGCCGACAGGGTACCTCTACAATCAGCTCGTCAACTTTCGTGATCGCCGTCGCCAGTACGCGGTGATGAATTATCTGGTGG
>JBDTMS010000864.1:0-2346 GCA_039934195.1 Betaproteobacteria bacterium | reverse complement strand
TTGCATGGATAGAACATTGCAGTCGATAGGAAGCGGTCAACGAACACGGCGCCGGTTTCCTTGTCGACTTCGTATTTGATCGGCGCCGCGTGCATCGGGATTTCGATGATGACGTTAACATCGGTGGGCACGTCGCGCCCGCTGGTCACGCGGTCAAGATTCATGTGCGCATCTCATGAAGGTGAGTTGTTCGATTGGCATTCGGGGCTGCATCGAGCTCGGGCGAGCGCAAAGACTTTGCACGCCGCGCGGTAGGCTCGCTTGTGATCAGGCCGCAGGGCGGAGGTGCATAGAGCGCGGCAAGACTAACACGGCGCGATCCGTGGTCGCTGACGGCTCGATGCCCGTGCCCCACCGCACACCGAGCACCGAACGCTCCTGACGAAGGGCGCTTGGCGAAATGCGTGCAGGTACACTATAATCCGCCGCATGCCATCAACTGCAGCTCTCGCTGAGCTCGTGAGCACAAATGCGTGCACATGTTTCAAGCTGCGCCGGCTTACTCGTCGCGTCACCGCCGTATATGATCGTGCGCTATCCGCCGCGGGCATGCGCGTCACGCAATATTCGTTGCTGGCTCAAGTGCGGCGGTTGGGCAACGCGTCGATCACGCAATTGGCCGACGCGCTGGATATGGATCGTACGACGCTCACGCGCAACTTGAAACCCGTGCTCGCCGCTGGCTGGGTCGAGGTGCGCGCGAGCACTGAGGACGCGCGTATACGTGTCGTCCGGATTACGCGTTCCGGCTACGTGCAGTTACGCGCAGGGCGTATATATTGGCGCCGCGCCCAAGCCGAAGTCGACGCAACGATCCAGGCCGCTGAAGTGACGGGACTGCACGACGTGCTGGACCGATGTTTAGCGCTGTTCCGACCGGTAGTGGAACCCGAAGGAGATTCCGAATGACCGAGCCAGCGTCTACTCAGGTTCGCGTATCTACCTGGCCGCTGATGATCACCGCGGCTGCAATTTTGATGATCACCATGGGTGCGCGACAGTCGCTTGGATTGTTCATCTCGCCGCTCAACACGGCAACCGGGCTGGGAATCGTCGCCATCAGCTTCGCAATGGCCGTGGGTCAGTTTACCTGGGGGGCGTCACAGCCGATCTTCGGCGCGATTGCGGATCGCTACGGTCCGGCGCGAGTGATCGTCGTGGGCGGTATCCTGCTCGCGCTCGGCACGGCATTAACGCCGTTCGTGACCAGTCAGTGGATGCTGCTCTTCACGGTAGGCGTAGTCATGGCAGCAGGCGCCGGTGCCGGCAGTTTCTCGATTCTTATCGGCGCGACGGCACGACATCTACCGGCGGAAAAGCGTGCGTTCGCCGCCGGCTTCATCAACGCCGGCGGCAGTTTCGGTCAATTCGTTTTCGCACCGCTCAATCAGTTTCTCATCACCGCTTTCGGTTGGGTAGCGGCGATGCTCGTTCTGGCATCGACAGCGCTCATCACCCTGCCGCTGGCACGTGTACTCACCCGCAATGCACCGGCCGCGATTGCGCCCGGCGTAGGCACGGTCGCGGGCGCCGGAGGTGTGGGGCTGCGAGAACAGTTGCGTATCGCCGGCCGCGACAAGAGCTACTGGTGCTTGCACGCAGGATTCTTCACTTGCGGTTTCCACATCGCGTTCCTCGTCACGCATCTGCCGGGCGAAGTCCAACTGTGCGGATTGGCATCCGGCGTTGCTGCGGCTTCGCTTGCGATTATCGGGTTGGCGAATATCGCCGGCAGTCTGACCGCAGGCGCGCTGGGCAATCGTTTCCGCATGAAGTCGCTTCTTTTCTGGTTGTATTTCAGCCGCGCCGCCGCGGTCGCCATATACCTCATCGCGCCGAAGACCTCGCTGACGTTCTACGTTTTCGCTGCGGTGCTCGGGTTGACCTGGCTGTCTACCGTACCGCCCACGGCCGGCCTGGTTGGAAAACTTTTCGGCACCCGCTATCTTGCAACCTTGTTCGGGCTTACGCTGCTCTCGCATCAGATCGGCGGCTTCTTCGGCGCTTGGCTGGGTGGACTGGCGGTCGTGCACACCGGCAGTTACGCCTGGATGTGGTATGCCGACATCGCGCTCGCCCTCGCCGCTGCATTCATCAATCTGCCGATCGAGGAATCGCCGCCATTACTAGCGATCCGGCCCGCGCCTGTGTGAGAATTGCAGTTCTGCCTGGCGGAGCGACCCGCGCGGCGTCTGTCGTTGGCATTCAGAGAAAGAGCCACATTAAAATGAGCACAAATTCGTCAGATTGCGAACCACAGAACGGAGCGGGAACGCCGTGGCAGCCGAGCCAGCGCTATCCGGATCCCGCTGTCGAGATCATCGACCAGAGCTTCGCGAAGTATCG
>JBDTMS010000863.1:0-2364 GCA_039934195.1 Betaproteobacteria bacterium | reverse complement strand
TGGGTGTAATCCCAGTACTCGGCCAGCGACTCGCCTTTGTAGGCGAACACCGGAACGCCGGCCGCGGCGATCGCAGCGGCGGCGTGGTCTTGCGTCGAGTAGATATTGCAGGATGCCCAGCGCACTTCTGCACCGAGCGCTTTCAACGTTTCGATCAACACCGCGGTCTGAATCGTCATGTGCAGCGAGCCGGTAATGCGCGCGCCTCGCAACGACTGCAGAGCTGCGTATTCTTCGCGAATTGCCATCAGACCCGGCATTTCGGTTTCGGCAATTGCGATTTCTTTGCGGCCCCAGTCGGCCAGCGACATGTCGGCCACGTGGT
The DNA here is from genome assembly GCA_039934195.1 of Betaproteobacteria bacterium. Lineage (GTDB taxonomy): Bacteria > Pseudomonadota > Gammaproteobacteria > Burkholderiales > SHXO01 > SHXO01. The sequence goes on along the minus strand of JBDTMS010000863.1, from coordinate 2,039 downwards.
AATCGGAAAATTTCTTGGATTGCAGTACGGCGCTCATCACGCTCTCCTTTCGGGTTAGGAAAAAAGTTCGTGAGCGCCGTTGCAGGTGGGCTCGCTGTAGATCTCGAAGACTCGAGACTTGCAACTACCCGTTAATCACCCCAAGCCTGGCGAACCCGCCAATATTACCTGGCAGACATAGATCGGCAGTTGTGGCTGCCGGGGTTCGTTGCAACGCTCCTCAGGGGGACCGCGATTATAAAGTAATCGGCCGGATGGTCCAACCCCTGAAGGCAAGCCCCAAAAAAACGGAGTGCAGCCTCCGTTGCGTTTCTCCGGCGTCGAGCCGCCGCGATGGATCAGGCGTGCGACACGGCCGAGCCGGCATCGGCTTTCAATGCGGCAACCTTGTCCATGTTCTCCCACGAGAACTCCGGCTCGTCGCGGCCGAAGTGACCATACGCTGCGGTCTTGGCGTAGATCGGACGCAGCAGGTTGAGCTCGTTGATGATGCCTTTCGGTCGCAGATCGAAATGCTTTTCGATGAGCTGCACGATTTTTTCGTCGGGCAGGCGTCCGGTGCCGAAGGTATTGACCATCAGCGACACCGGCTTCGCGACGCCGATGGCGTACGCGACCTGTACTTCGCACTTGCTCGCCAGTCCGGCTGCAACGATATTCTTAGCGACGTGGCGCCCCGCATAAGCGGCCGACCGATCGACCTTGGAGGGATCCTTACCGGAGAACGCGCCGCCGCCGTGATGCGCGGCGCCGCCGTAGGTGTCGACGATGATCTTGCGGCCGGTGAGACCACAGTCGCCGTGCGGACCGCCGATTACGAATTTGCCGGTGGGGTTGATCAGATAAGTGATGTTGCCCTTGACCAGATGTTTCGGCAGGATCGGTTTGACCACGGTCTCGATGATCGCTTCGGTCAATTGCGCGTGCGTGATGTCGGGTGCGTGCTGGGTCGACAACACGACGGTCTCGATGCTGTCGGGCTTGCCGTCGATGTAGCGAATTGTGACCTGCGATTTCGCATCCGGACGCAGCCATGGCAGGCGACCGTCTTTGCGCACTTCGGCCTGGCGTTCGACCAAACGATGCGCAAGATAAATCGGCAGCGGCATGAACACCGGCGTCTCATCGCATGCATAGCCGAACATCAAGCCTTGATCGCCGGCCCCTTGCTCGGGGTCGAGACCTTTGCCTTCATCGACACCCTGGGCGATGTCGCTGGACTGCTTGTCGTACGCCACCAACACGGCACAACTGCGATAGTCGAAGCCGAGTTCCGAATTGTCATAGCCGATGCGGCGGATGGTTTCGCGCGCGACGGCTTGGAAATCGACGTTGGCGCTGGTGGTAATTTCGCCGGCCATTACCACCAAACCCGTGTTTACCAATGTTTCCGCAGCAACCCGGGAATTTTTGTCCTGCGCTAAGATGGCGTCGAGCACCGCATCCGAGATCTGATCCGCTACTTTATCGGGGTGTCCCTCCGAAACCGATTCGGAAGTAAAAAGGTATTCGCTCATTAGAAATCCGACCTCTATATCGTGTGCAGGGAAGAAAATCAGGATAGCAGATAAGCCTTGTCGCTTGAAGGCGAACGGACCCTGTGCTTAGCGCGCTGCGCGCGTTGGCACGCTTGCCGCTGCGCTGGTATCACGCGCTCGGCGGCGGCCTGGGCTGGCTCGTATATTGGACATCGCGCCGTTATGCCGCACGCCTGCGCCAAAACCTTCGCGCGAGCGACGTCTGGCAGGACGAAGCGGACTACCGCCGCATCCTGCGCGGTGCGATCGTCGAGGCTGGACGACAAGGCACTGAAATTATTCCATTGTGGTTTCGTCCGCATGCTCAAGTCGTGCAACTGGTGAAAAGCTGCCGCGGCGAACACGAAGTTCTCGAAGCGTATCGCGCCGGCCGCGGTGTGATTCTGCTAACCCCGCATCTCGGCTGTTTTGAGATTTCGGCAATCTACGCGGCCGCTCGTTTTCCGATAACCGTGCTATACCGTCCGCCGCACATGGCGTGGGTGAACCACATCATCGTAG
>JBDTMS010000862.1:0-2379 GCA_039934195.1 Betaproteobacteria bacterium | reverse complement strand
ACGTGATGGGTGCAAGTAAGCGGCTCGCCGAAATGGTGTGTCAGGCGCTGCAGGCAGGCGCAACCACGCGTTTCGTGATGGTGCGTTTCGGCAATGTGCTGGGCAGCGCAGGCAGCGTCATTCCGAAGTTTCGCCAGCAGATCGCAGAGGGCGGACCGCTCACCGTTACGCATGCCGATATCACACGCTACTTCATGTCGATACCGGAGGCCGCGCAACTGGTGCTGCAGGCCGGCGCCATGGGACTGGGCGGCGAGATCTTCGTGCTCGATATGGGGGAGCCGGTCCGCATTCTCGATCTCGCACGGGAGATGATCCGGCTTTCCGGTTTCACCGAAAACGAAATACGCATCGCGGTCACCGGGCTGCGACCCGGCGAGAAGCTGTACGAAGAGATGCTCTCCGACGAAGAACAGACATTGCCGACGCCGCATCCGCGGTTGCGCATTGCGCGCGCGCGGCCGGTCGAACCGGGCTGGCTGGAGAGTCTGCTCGATTGGCTGGACATGTCGGCAACACCGACCGACGAGCAGGTGCGCGAAGAGCTGACCGGCTGGGTGCCGGAATATCACCCTGCTGAAGCCGTGACGATGCTGCCGGTTGCGGGCAAGGAATTGCACACGGAACAGCAACGGAGCGAGATGCAGCGCGATGCAGTCGGCGGGAAGCGGTAACCCGCGGCACGTCATCGGCGCGCCTCCCGCCTGGTTGCGCGCCTTGCCTGGTCGGTTAAACGGCTGGGCCGTCTACGTCGCAGTCGCCATCGGTTTTTCCATCCCGATCTCCACCGCGCTCGACAGTGTACTGTGCGCCGCGGTCTTGCTGCTTTGGCTCGCGGGCGGGGGCTATCGGGAAAAGCTGCAGACGATTCGCGATAACCCGGTTGCATTGGCAGCATTGCTGTTTCTCGCGGTTACGTTGATCGGATTGATCTGGAGCGTGGGGCCGCTGGACGACCGCTTCACCTACTTGCGCAAGTACAGCAACGTCTTGCTGATCCCGGTGTTCATCACGCTCTTCAGCGACCCCGCGAATCAGCGGCGCGGGTTGCTGGCGATGGCGCTGGCGCTTGCGATCACGGTCATCGGATCGTTTGCCGTGGCGGCCGACATCCTGCCTGCGAGTCGATTCATTACCGGCATGCCCAGCGATCCGGTTGTGTTCAAAACGCGCATCGCGCACAACGTGCTGATGGCGTTCGGCGTCGTGCTGTTCGTCGTGTTAGCGCGGCAGGCGCGCATGGCGCGCGCGCGCTGGATCTGGGGCGGGCTGTCTGTCGCGGCTTTCATCGACGTGCTGGTGATCCAAGGTCGCACCGGATATGTCGTCCTCCCCGGGTTGCTGACCCTACTGTTATTCCGGACCTGGCGCTGGAAGGGGCTTGGCCTGGGCTTGGCCTTGATTGCGATCGTGCTGGCGGTGGCGTATGCCCTCCCCGGCAACTTTCAAGGTCGTATCGATAAGGCGGGCGCGGAGGCGGCGCAGTGGCGCCCGGACTCGCCGGCGAAAACCTCGGTCGGTTACCGGCTGGAGTTCTATCGCAACACGGTTGCACTGATCGAGCAGCATCCGTTATTCGGCGTCGGCACCGGTGGCTTCAAGCAGGCGTACGCCGATCAGGTGCGCGGGTCGACGATGGATCGAACGCACAATCCGCACAATTTGTATCTGATGGTAGCCGCTGAGTTCGGCTTGCTCGGAATCGCCGCGCTTGCCTATTTGCTGATCACGATGTGGCGGTGCGCCGAATGGTTGTCACTGCCGGGGCATGCGCTGCTCGCGCACAGCCTGGTACTCACGTTCGTGATCGCCGGCGCATTCAACACACTCATAATCGATCACACGGAAAGCATGCTGTTTGCGTGGATGTCCGGAGTGCTGTTCGCGGGTTTCGCACAGCGAAAATCGTAAGGCGAAAACGAGGTTCTCTCTGCGGGCGAGTTGCCATGAAGGCGGCAATCCCTTATAAAGCTGCCTAACTGTCTCTTCGCTGACACATGCACGCCACTCGATTTTTCGAAGAAGTCGCTCAAGTCGCCAAAAGTATCGACGTCAATATGGTCGAAGCGCTGGTGCTGGAACTGGCGGCTCTGCGCGAGCGGGGCGGCCGTCTGTTTCTACTGGGCGTGGGCGGCAGCGCCGGCAACTGCAGTCATGCAGTAAATGATTTTCGCAAGCTGTGCGGGATCGAGGCTTACACGCCGGTCGACAACGTGTCGGAACTTACCGCCAGGGCGAATGATGAAGGCTGGGAAACCATCTTCTCCGCCTGGCTGAAGGTGAGCAAAGCCAATGCGAAGGACGCGATCTTGGTGTTCTCGGTCGGCGGTGGCAATGCCGAGAAGAACGTCAGCGTGAACATCGTCAGTGGATTGAAAG
>JBDTMS010000861.1:0-2384 GCA_039934195.1 Betaproteobacteria bacterium | reverse complement strand
CGGGGAGTCGCATGTCCACACGCCACCCCATCATTGCGGTAACCGGCTCGTCGGGCGCCGGCACTACGTCGGTGAGAGAGATCTTCGACGATCTGTTCCAGCGCGAGGCGGTGCAAACCGCATTCGTCGAAGGGGACAGCTTTCATCGCTACACACGCGATGAGATGCATCGGGCCATCGAGGAAATCGAAAGCAGCGGCGGCGGGCGGCTGATCAGTCATTTCGGCCCCGAATCCAATCACCTCGATCTGCTTGAAACGCTATTCCAGCAATACGGCGAGCGCGGCATGGGCTGCGCCCGGCTCTATCTGCACACCGAGCAACGCGCACGCGAGAACGGCTTGCCGACCGGGACGTTTACGCCCTGGAAGCAAATTCCCGCCGGTACCGATCTGTTGTTCTACGAAGGTCTGCACGGCGGCGTGGTGACCGATGACGTCGATATCGCGCGGCATGTAGATCTGCTGATCGGCGTTGCACCGATCGTCAATCTCGAATGGATTCAGAAGATCCATCGCGACATGCAACTGCGCGGCTACTCCATGCAGGCAGTCACGCAAACCATCCTGCGCAGGATGTACGATTACGTGCACTACATCACGCCGCAGTTCTCGCGCACGCACATCAATTTTCAGCGTGTGCCTACCGTTGATACGTCCAATCCGTTCGCTGCGGACGGCATCCCGTCGCCGGAGGAAAGTCTGGTCGTGATTCGCTTTGCGCAGCCGCACCGTGCTGAGCTCGAGCAGCTGGTGGCCGATATCGAGCACGCGTTCATGTCGAGACCCGATACGCTCGTGGTGCCCGGCGCCGCCATGCCGCAGGCGATGGATCTGATCCTCGGACCGCGCATCCGCGCGATCATCGAAGCGCGCAAGTCGGCCCCCTAGCATCGATTCGCGGCGCAGTAATGGGTTGCCGCACGATCGCGCGCGCACGCAGCGCGTCGCCGCCGAGCCGGTATAATCTTGCTATTGCGTCCGCGCTCCAACACCCCATTTTTCTAACGTGGTCGGTCGCCGCACGCGGGCTGATTTCGGTCTGCAACTGGATGCCGCATCCGTTACCAACTGTCGATTAGCACTTACGTGATCTCCAGCAACATACTCACCGGTCTTAATACCCCGCAGCTCGAAGCGGTCACCTTGCCGCACCAATCGGCGTTGATTTTAGCCGGCGCCGGCAGCGGCAAAACGCGCGTGCTCACCACGCGGATCGCCTGGCTGATCCAGACGGGCCAGGTCAATCCGCACGGTATCCTTGCGGTAACATTTACCAACAAGGCCGCGCGCGAGATGCTGGTGCGGATCTCGGCGATGCTGCCGATCAACACGCGCGGCATGTGGGTCGGCACGTTTCACGGGCTGTGCAACCGCCTGCTGCGCGCGCACTATCGCGACGCCAAACTACCGCAGTCGTTTCAGATTCTCGACTCGCAAGACCAGCTCGCGTTGATTAAACGAATCTTGAAGGCGCTGAACGTGAGCGATGAGAAGTATCCGCCGCGCGAGGTGCAGTATTTCATCAACGGCAACAAGGATGCGGGCCGGCGCGCATCGGCCGTCGAGGCGACGGATGAACACTATCGCCGCATGACCGAGCTCTACGCGGAATACGAGCAGCAGTGCAACCGCGAAGGGGTGGTCGATTTCGCCGAGCTGCTGTTGCGCTGCTACGAGCTGCTATCGCGCAACGAAGTCCTGCGCGATCATTATCAGGAGCGCTTCGCGCACATTCTGGTCGACGAATTTCAGGATACTAATCTGCTGCAATATCGCTGGCTTAAACAGCTTGCCGGCAGCCACAACGCCATTCTCGCGGTGGGCGACGACGATCAATCGATCTACGCGTTTCGCGGCGCCTCGGCGCGCAACATGTTCGACTTCGAGCGTGAGTATGCGAACGGACGCGTGATCAAGCTCGAGCAGAACTATCGCAGCCTCGGCAATATTCTCAGCGCGGCGAACGCGCTGATCGGCCACAACCGCAATCGGCTCGGCAAAGAGTTGTGGACGTCGGAGGAGAGCGGCGAGCCGCTGCGCGTCTATGAAGCGCCGACCGATCTGGACGAAGCGGCGTTCATCCTCGGCGAGATTCAGAGCCTGCGCGGCAGCGGCGTTCGCCTCTCCGAGATCGCGATGCTTTATCGCTCCAATGCGCAATCGCGCGTACTCGAACATGCGTTATTCAATGCTGCGATGCCTTATCGTGTGTATGGCGGCTTGCGCTTTTTCGAGCGGCAGGAAATCAAACATGCGCTGGCGTATTTGCGTCTGGTCGCGAACCCGGAAGACGACGGCGCGCTGTTGCGTGTGATCAATCTGCCGGCGCGCGGCGTCGGTGCGCGCAGCCTCGAGCAGCTATCCGAACTGGCGACCCGGCAT
>JBDTMS010000860.1:0-2385 GCA_039934195.1 Betaproteobacteria bacterium | reverse complement strand
ATCCAACTTACGGTCAACGATCTGCAGCGCGCCATGCCGTTCTATGAACGCGTGCTCGGCTTCATGGGCATGCGGCCGGTCGTGAAGGCAGCGAATTTTCTCTACATGATCGGCGGCAAAACCGCAGTCGCGATCACGCGCGGGTCTGACGAAAACCTGAAAACCGGTTTCGATCAGCGGCGCATCGGCTTGCACCACGTTTGCTTCCGCGCACGTTCACGCGAAGACGTCGATGCGCTGTACACGCTTCTACTGGAGCATAACGACACCGTCGTGCACCCCCCGAAAGACGGTGACTTCGCGCCCGGTTACTACTCCATGCTGTTCGAAGACCCAGAAGGTATACGTCTCGAAGTCAACTTCGTTCCCGGAAAAGGCTGGTTCGCGCGCCCGGACGAATTGCCGTTGAAGACAATGCCGGGGTTCGAGCATTATCCCGAGTAGTTCTGCCGAATATTGACGCGAAGCGACGGCGTGCGCTTCGGCAATCGTGCCTTCGCGGTCACGCCGTATACAGCGCCTCATCCTTGTTGAACTTCGCCAGATCGTCTGCGGTCAAGCCGTCGAAACCCGGCAACGCATACTTTTTATCCGCACCAAGACGTTTTAAAACCGTCTCGTGCAGAACGTCGGTTTTCTCAATCTGCCTTGCTCTCGTGGCCAATCCCTTGAACGGAATCTTTTCCCACGGCGTGTGAAACGCAAACTCGAGGGACCTCTTGAGATCGTCAGGATCGAGCGCGTAACTCAACGGGTTCGTGAACACCGCACCGACGCCACCGAGTTTGTTCATCATCCAGCTCAGGCCGATGTTCGACAAGGTCGATTCATCGGCGGGGTAGCCACCGCCAACGTCGGCGTGGGCCCCGAGCATCCAGACCTGTTCGACGCCGCTACGCGCGTCCCATTTGCTGACTGGAAAATCAGCACGCTTCTCGTTGATCGCCATCGCGTGAAAACCATGCTCGACTTTATCGCTGAGCGCGTTGTCGGCGAACCGGAATACGTCAATGCGTCCGTTTTGTGCGTACAGCGGAATACCGAGCGATCCGACCGTGTCCCAGACAGCCACTGCCTTTATGGGAACATCAGGAATCAAGCCGTTCACCGGCAATGGCTTCGCCAAGCCACCTAAAGCTTTGTCCACAAAAAAATTGGCCAGCTTGGTGAGCAAATTCGAGTCTTTCAGCGATTGTTCGCGATACTTGCGCCAGGCCGAGATGCCGAGCCCGTAAGCCTCGTCCTTGTCGGCTGGATCGTATATCGCCGGGTTGAGCAGGCCGACCTTCGCAATCATCCCGCCCAAGGCGCGCGCCGTGTAAGCGCCGCGGCTGAAACCGGCTATGTAGATCGCATCACCCGGTGTGTAGTTTCGCGAGATGAAGGTATAGCCACGAACGACCCTGGCGATAACACCCATTCCGAAGGCGCCGCCAAAAAACCGAGCCAGCTTGTTTTGAGAATCCCCAACGCCATGGATGTACTTCGCGACTTGCAGCACCTGCTTGTCGGAACCGACATGAATCTTCTCCGGTTCATTCGGTGATCCGCGCGTTTCTTCCGTCACGCTGCCGGCAAAGTTGCCGAACAACTTGGATACATTGGTGGGTGTGCTGGGCGGAGAATCGTCGCGCTCGTCGCTACCATCCACTGCCGTCGATTTGTCGGCCGGCGGTCCGTTCCAGGTACCGTCAGCGCAGAAAATAATGCTCTTTGCCATCGCTCCTCCTTGCCAGCCCACGGCAGCCGGCGATCAAATAGTCATCCATAGTTACGAAGAATACATATTCGCATGTCGCAAACCGGTCGCCGTCGCGGGATTCTGAGATGCGCTGCGCGACACCACCGGATCGGCGCACGCGCCCGATATCTGTATCGCACCGGAGTCTTGGTGGTTCAATCAAACAAAAGTTATAGCGCAACGCACCGCTCCGACCCTCAGCCTATCGATCGACCTGGCGGAGATCAGCATGGCGCGAGGCCATCCACCGGCAATTACTCTGGCCGACAAAGGATAAACGTGTCCGCTCGCCGATGGGCGTGGTTCGATCCATCCTCCTGGATAGTCGACTTCGGCCCTTTACCGGATCTGCTTCGCGTCCTAATCTAGTCGTTATTTCCAAGCACTGCAGGAGGCAGCGACATGGGCACTACTCACGCTATCGAGATCAGCGGCATCGATCACATCGGAGTTCGCGTCAAGGACCTCAACCGTGCCTTGGACTTCTATCGCGTTCTGGGCTTCGATCTCCACTGGAAGAGCGACAAAGACGCGGTCGCCATTATCAAGAACGCGCACGACGTCGAGATCAATCTCATCTATAACGCGAACGCAGACAGTGACGGCAAAAACATTCTGATGGACGTCGCCGAAAAGTATTCGGG
>JBDTMS010000859.1:0-2389 GCA_039934195.1 Betaproteobacteria bacterium | reverse complement strand
GTCAAACATCCGAAGGCGTTCGCATTCCGTGTGCTGAAAGGCTTCCGCGCCAATCAGGGCTTTCTGCTGGCCGGCGCAGTCGCCTATTACACGCTGCTGTCGCTGGTCCCGCTGTTGATTCTGGTCGTCATCGGCTTGTCGCACTTCATCGACGAAGGCAGCCTGCTGTTCACGCTGAGCAAGTATCTGGAGTTTGTGGTGCCGGGCCAGTCGGTGACAATGGTGAAAGAGCTGCAGACGTTCCTGACCAACCGCCAGGTGATCGGCGGCGTCTTGCTGGTAACCATGATTTTCTTTAGCGCACTTGCCTTCACCGTGCTGGAGAACGCGATGTCGGTGATTTTCTTTCATCGCGTCGCCATTCGCCGTCGGCACTTCCTCATATCGGCGGTATTGCCCTATCTCTTTATACTGTTTCTCGGTCTGGGATTTTTTATCGTCACCGTCGTTGCCGGCGCGCTGCAATCGCTGGGCACGCGAGAAATCGAGTTGTTCGGCCAGTTGCGATCGTTGGGACGCTTGTCCGCGCTATTGTTTTATCTGATCGGCGTGTCCGGTGAGGTTCTGATGCTCACGGCGATCTATCTGGTGATGCCGGCCGGGCGATTGTCCTTGCGGCATGCCTTGATCGGTGGCGTGACCGCAGGTGTGCTCTGGGAACTCACCCGGCACGTGCTGGTCTGGTACTACTCGTCGATCTCGCAGATCGGCGTGGTTTATGGGTCGCTGACGACGGCGATTGCGGTGTTGCTCAGTGTCGAGATCGCTGCCATCGTGCTGCTGTTCGGCGCGCAAGTCATCGCCGAATACGAACGCCTGCAGCGCGAGCCGCTCGATCAGCCGGCGAAACCGATGCGGACCGATCAGCCGCCAGCGTGAGCAGCCTTTGCTGCTGTGAGAGGGTTGGTGTGCGGGGTTGCCGCGCGAGCCGCGACGGAGACTTCTACGCGAGCGCGCTCACATATCGCGGAAGGCAAATCCGGTATCGGTAAAGCGGCCGGCAGACAGCGCCTGCGCCGCACGCTCACGGGCAAGTCCGAGCAAACCCTTCGCACTCAGACCGAACGCACCCGAGTCGTTGTAGTCGACGTAGGCAAACAAGTAGCCGGACCGCGATGGCGCAATCAGCTCGATACCTTTTGCACGTGCGGTTGCGGCCACCACGTTCAGGAACTTGCGGTCCAGTGGCAACCAGAAACCGAATACGTCGCGCGCCGCGACGCGCGGGTCGGCAAATGAGCTCGCTGCACCGTCTGCACCGAGTTTCGCCAACCAAATCCCGCTCATCACTACACGCTTGTCCGGATCGATTGCACGAATGCGATCGGGGAATGCGAGCAGGCGAGCGAGCATGCTGTCGCGCTTGCTGGTCAAGGCGTACAAATGCAGATCGATGTACGCCAGGCCTTTGATGCCGGCAAATGCCCGCACGTAACCGAAGTCGTCCCACAGCCCCGATCCCGCGCCGAGCAAAGTTGCAAACGAGCCGCGTTCTTGTGCCAGCGTCTCGACTGCATGCGATACGTAGCGGCGCCAGTCTTTTACCGTGAGCTTGAGCCCGGCAGCCTGCGCGTTCGGTTCAGACACCAGCGTCAGATAATCCGGCTGCACGGCGAGCAGAATCGTCTTCAGCTCGTCGAATCGCTCGGCCTCGAAGCGCGGTTTGGTGAGCTTGCGATAGTAGTGCGCCGGGTCGGTGGCCGAGTACGATGGCGACAACGTGCCATGCTCGACCAGCAGCTTCATGCCGCGCAGGCGAATTTCGTTGGCGAGGTTCGCGTAGTAGTCGATGAACGGCTGCGGATCGCGAAACCCCTGCGTCAGCAGCGGATAACATATTTGCACTACCACCGCTGTCGCGCGCAATCTTTTGAGGCCGTCCAATTCGAGCAAGGTCGCTTGCCGCTCGCTCTCGCCGAGCATGATCTCGCCGCGCTGGCAACTCGCACTCGTCAGGTTCGCCGCGTGGATCGGCTCTTTAGTCGTTGCGCTGCGCGGCGCGTGGATCTCGAACGCGCTGAGCTGCGAGTCGAGCTCGTGATAGAGCTTCTGGAACTGCTTCGGCGGCGTCTGCGCATGCGCTGCGCTCGCCGCCAGCACCGCTGCGAGAGTTACCAGCGCAACCGATGCCACCGACCTGGTGACCTTCGCATCGCGCCAATAGCAAACGGCACGGGCAATCGCTGCCCGCGCCGTCGACGATACCGGCAGCGAATCGATCAAGCTTCGTATTTGAATGACAGCAGCACGCGCGTTCGGAAGGCGATTACCTTGTCGTCCTCCACCTTCATGTCCATCTTCACCACTTCGGCAATACGCAAGTCGCGCAACGAGAGCGCCGCCGTAGCGACTGCGTTGCGCGCCGCCTGCTCCCAGGAATCGGGACTCG
>JBDTMS010000858.1:0-2393 GCA_039934195.1 Betaproteobacteria bacterium | reverse complement strand
GCCTCGCCATCTCGGCGCAATACGGCGTGCGCGACAACAACGAGGCGAGCTGGACGCAGGTGGTCGACACGCTGGAATTTATGGCGGATGCGAGCGACTTGCCGATCCTGCTCGACGGCGATACCGGTTATGGCAACTTCAACAATGTGCGCCGTCTGGTCAAGAAGCTCGAACAGCGCGGCATCGCCGGCGTGTGTATCGAAGACAAGCAGTTTCCCAAGACCAACAGCTTCATCGACAGCGAGCGACAGCCGCTGGCCGACGTAGACGAATTCTGCGGCAAGATCAAAGCCGGCAAAGACTCGCAGAGCGATGAACAGTTCTCGATCGTCGCGCGTGTCGAAGCGCTGATCGCAGGCTGGGGCATGGACGAGGCGCTGCGTCGCGCCGAGGCCTATCGCCTGGCGGGTGCCGACGCGATATTGATTCACAGCAGGCTGTCGCGGCCGGACGAGATCGTCGCGTTCGCGCGCGAATGGGCCGGGCGCGCGCCGCTCGTGATCGTGCCGACCAAGTATTACAGCACGCCGAACGCCGTGTTCCGCAAGGCCGGCATCAGCGTCGTAATCTGGGCGAATCACTTGATACGTGCGGCAGCCGCGTCGATGCAGGCGGTTGCAAAGGAAATTCACGATAGCGAGTCGCTGGTCAATGTCGAAGACCGCATCGCATCGGTCAACGAGATCTTTCGTCTGCAGGATGCCGACGAGTACTCGGCGGCCGAGCGCGTCTATCTGGCCGCGTCGCGCACTTCGAGCGCGGCGGTGGTACTGGCCGCCAGCCGCGGCGCAGGTCTCGAAGCCGTGACGACCGATCGGCCGAAAGTCATGCTGCCGGTCGCAGGCAAACCGCTGTTGCGCTGGCTTGTCGACGCGTTCAAGAAGCAGGGTATCAACGACATCACCGTAGTGGGCGGTTATCGCGCGGATGCGATCGACATCGCCGGCGTGAAGGTCGTGGTCAACGAGCGGTATGCGCAGACCGGCGAGCTCGCATCGCTTGCGTGCGCAGCCGATGCGCTGCAGGGAGACACGCTGATCTCGTACGGCGACCTGCTGTTTCGCAGCTACATCGTGCGCGACCTGGTGGAAAGCGACGCCGCGTTCAGCGTGGTGGTCGACTCGTCGCAGACGCAGCCGGCGAACCAGAGCGTGCGCGATTTCGCATACTGCTCGGCGCCGGACGATCGCGACCTGTTCGGTCAGAAAGTATTGCTGCAACTGATCTCGAGCGAGCCGCCGCAAGCCGGCCGAGCGCCGCATGGTCGCTGGATCGGGTTGCTGAATGTCCGCGGGGCGGGCCGCAAGCGCCTGCAGCAGACATTGACCGAGATGCGCAAACGCGCGGACTTCGATTCGCTCGACATACCTGCGCTGCTGAATGCGCTGATCGATGCCGGCGCCGCCATCGAGGTGCAGTACGTGCACGGCCACTGGCGCGGTGTAAACGACCTCGATGATTTCCGGCGCGCAGGCGACTTTGCGCATGAGCAGACGCCATTCGCGCTCGGCAGTCCGGGCAGCGAAGAGACGCGATGATCGAGGCCGCGCAATTTATCGAAGCCGCACGTGAGCGCGGGTTCGACCTTTATGCGGGAGTCCCGTGTTCGTATCTCACGCCGTTCATCAACTACGTTCTGCAAGACCCGTCGCTGCATTACGTATCTGCCGCAAACGAGGGCGATGCCGTCGCGCTGATCGCCGGCGCGACGCTCGGCGCAAGGGCGGGCCGGCGCGGCATCGCGATGATGCAGAACTCGGGACTCGGTAACGCGGTGAGCCCATTGACTTCGCTCACCTGGACGTTTCGGCTGCCGCAGTTGCTGATCGTCACCTGGCGCGGTCAACCGAACGTAGCCGATGAGCCGCAGCACGCGTTGATGGGCCCGATCACGACCGCGATGCTCGACACTATGGAAATTCCCTGGGAAACGTTCCCGACCGAGACGCGCGCGATCGCACCCGCGCTGGACCGCGCGATCGGACACATGGAAGCAACCGGCCGCCCCTACGCATTGGTCATGCAAAAGGGCAGCGTTGCGCCGTACGCGCTGAAGCAGGGAAACGTCCCCGCATCGCGCTCCCGGTGCGTGCCGCGGTCGCGGACGTTCCGCGTTGCGGCGAGTGCGCTGGCTTCGCGGCGTGAAGCATTGCGGCGTGTGATCGCGAATACGCCGGTGGATTCGACAGTGGTGTTCGCGTCGACCGGCTTTTGCGGCCGTGAGCTCTATGCGCTGGACGATCGGCCGAACCAGTTGTACATGGTCGGTTCGATGGGGTGCGTGACGTCGTTCGCACTAGGATTCGCGCTCACGCGGCCCGATCTGCGCGTGATTGCACTCGATGGCGACGGCGCGGCGCTCATGCGGATGGGTGCGTTCGCGACGCTCGGCG
>JBDTMS010000857.1:0-2397 GCA_039934195.1 Betaproteobacteria bacterium | reverse complement strand
AGCAACCCTACGCCGATGAACGACACGATGCGCTCGATGCCGCCGACATTCGACAAATCCACCACCAGCAGCTTGACCACCACCACCGCCATCAGCGAGGCGCCGCTGATCCACAAGGCGCGAATGCGAAGACGGGTCGCGGTGGCCATCGCGGCGAGCGCAAGCACGGTCCAGAAGATCGACAACGCTGCCTGCACGAGCATCGACTGCAGCATCGTATCGAGCGACAGCGGCACGCCGGCCCAGAAGTGCAAGGTACGGAGCAGCGATGCGTTCAGCATCACGAACGCGGCGGCGCCCAGTGCACCGAACAGCAGCAGCGGATTGTTCGCTGCGTAGTCGGCAAGCTGATTGCGCTTGAGCGCTCGCAGCCAGATTACGAGTGCAAGCAGCGCGGCAAGTTGCGCGAGGTCGAGCGGATTCAGGATCGGCACGTATGGCAATGGTCGCGGATCGCCGTCGGTGGCGCCGTTGACATAGAAGATCCACAGCCACAAGAACACAGCGAGGGGCGCGCAGCCCAGTTGCAGGTAAGTGTCCAGACGTTCGCGTATGGGCCAGGCGATGCGCTCGCCGCGGGCCGCCAAAGCGCCGAGCACAACACCGGGGATGAGCGCCCATGCAATCAGCCGCCATATCGGCGCAGCAGCGACTGCGTGATCGATTGCCCAGCCCGCCTCCCAGGCGCCGATCGTTGCCAGTAGCCAGACTTGCGCCGCGTGCAGAAACTCCATGTAACTGCCTTGACGATCATCGTGACGGCGCAATAGCCAGAGATGGGCGGCAAACGCAAGCGGCCAGGCGAGAGCGCCGAGTCCAGCTAGCGGATGGGCCGTCGGATACGCAGCCGTCGCCGCGCCCAGCAAAACCATCGCCGGCAGCAACGCCAGCGCAGGATATCGCGCGAGCCGCCAGTGCAATCGTTGTCGGAGAATGCTGAACGCCGCGCACGAGCCGATCGCGAACAGCAGGGCAATCGCAAACCCCATCGGTTCGTGCGCGTACGTATCGATCTCGTCGATGCCCCCGCCGATCCACCACGCCAGTCCCCAGAAGAACACGACGGTCGCGATCGAAAACTCCACGCGATGAATGCGCTCGCGATGGCGCTCGAGGTACCAGTTGCAAAACAGTCCAGCGACGCTGATGAACAAGCAGCCGAGATAAAAGCTGTTCAGCACCGGCACGCCGCCGCCGCGGGAAATGACATGGCTGCGGTCGACGTCGGCAAGAAACGCGATACCGCCGGCGAATTGCAGAAACAATCCGAATGCGCGCGCAAGCCTGCGGTCCTGACGCACGCCAATCCAAACAATCGCCGCACCTTCCAGCGCCCATGCCGCCGAAGTCCAGCGGCCGTCGAGTGCAAGCGGAATGGCGAGCGTCCCGAACACGACGCCGGGTGCCAGAAATGCCTCGACCAGCAAACGCAAGTTGTCTTGCGTGCTCGAAAACAATGTGCGGGCGAGGAGCAGGTAAACAAAGCTCAATGCGAGCGCGCTATATGCGGCGCCGTACTGGATGTCGGCGACGAGCTGCGTTTGCAGTCCGAACGCGACAAGCGGCACACCGAAAACCAAGGTGGCGTCGACGTACCTTTTTAGTTCCGGCGCGCGCCGGCGTGCAAACAAAATTGGAATGGTGAGATAAATCGCGAAGAACAGGATCAGAAACGGTTCGGTGCTGGCGAACAATTCCGGCCGATACGAACGCGCACCCCATAGCGTGCCGATCCCGAACGTGAAGACGAAACCGAGCACATTCAGCGGACGCCAGGCCTTGTACCAGGCGATGCCGAGGATGCCGAGATCGAGCACCGCGTAGTAGCCGAACAGCATGACGTGGCTGCCGCCGCCGGTCGACGCGAGAATCGGCGCGAGGAATCCGCCGCATACGCCGAGCGCTGCGAGCGCCTGCGCGTTTTGCATGACCGCGAGCGCAGCTGACAGTACCGCAATCAGGATCAAGAGTCCGAAGGCGGCTTCGGGCGGGAGCAGCTGATACAGGCGAAGCGATCCGAATACGGTCAGATACAAGATGCCGATGCCGCCACCCTGCAATGCGAACGCGTAGCCCGGGCGTTTCTCGCGCAAGCGCCAACCGACGAACAGGAGCGCCAGCGCGCCGAGCGCCACCGCAGTCATACGCAGCGCGGGCGGAACGTGTGTGTGCTGATAAGCGTACTTGAGCAGGAAGGCGACGCCGAAGAACAGAATGATTATGCCGACGCGAACCACGGTGTTGCCGCCGGTGAGCCAGCGCCATACGGACGACGGTTGCGCAGGGCTGGCGTCTCGCAGCCGCAATGACGCGGTTTGCGGCGACGCAGATAAGCGGATTTCGGCGGCTGGGGTAGCGGCGGCCGCGAGCAGATCCGTATCGAGCGCCTGCGCGACG
>JBDTMS010000856.1:0-2397 GCA_039934195.1 Betaproteobacteria bacterium | reverse complement strand
TTCCGCGCGCACCTTGCCTTCGAATACGGCGACTGCAGAAGCGCTGCTGCTGAGATCGATCAGGAATTCGGTGCCTTCGACAGCCGCGTTCAGATACGGCGTGTGAACTTTGAACTTGCGCGGGAAGCGCGTGATGAAATAGGCGCCGGATGGCGACGATGCGTTGACGGCTGTCGTTTGCGAAAACTCGACGAGCGTTTCTTCGCCTGCCACCGTGACGCTGATCGTCGAGTTTTGGTCGATGCGAACGAACTTCTCGGGCAGGATCACGATCGCGGCACGGCTCTTCGCGCCGGTCTGCAGAAGATCGCCCTGACAGATCGGCATATCGAGTTTCGCTACTTCCGTCGATGCACTCTCATCCGCACGGCGCAGTAGCACCGTACCCTGAATCGATACGATCTTGGCGACGACGAGCGAGCAGGGTTGCCGCAGTTCCGCGGCGTGTGCGCCGGCCGGGACCAGGCACAGCATCACCAACACGGGAGCATGTCGCTTCAATGCGATGGCGATCCTCGCTGACTTGCTTGGCGCAAACACTCTTAACCCCCCTCCCTCGGCTGTTACCCACCGTTCCCAGGTTAAGCATGCGAAAGAATGTAAAACGCATGTAAAACCCTTTTCCGAGGCGAGGCAAGACTGCCTTAAGTTATAGAGAGCGAGCGCCTGTTACGTGTTGCGGTCGGGTCGTGCTTGCGGGATGGGCGCGACGCTCCAGTCTGGATGCGTAGTGAGCCAGCGGACATAGAAAGTACTGGGGCCGTCCTGTGGGTAGCGTCGTTGCAGCGCTCGAAAACGTGAGATCGCATCGAAGCCGCGAGATGCACGCATGGCATCGAGCGCCAGCGCGAACTCGTCGCACATCGCTCTCGTTTCGGGGCTCGCAGTTTCCTGATCGCCGAGCAACTCGAACACGTGCGTCGCCG
The DNA here is from genome assembly GCA_039934195.1 of Betaproteobacteria bacterium. GTDB lineage: Bacteria > Pseudomonadota > Gammaproteobacteria > Burkholderiales > SHXO01 > SHXO01. Next base: position 1,471 of record JBDTMS010000856.1, on the reverse strand, counting down.
TCGATTTATTGCGGAGCTGAAATACACCGACGTCGCGCATCAGCAGGCCCTCGATACCGGTGGCGACCGAATCGGCGACGAGGATGCGGGTGGTCAGCATCTTGTTCAGTTCCTGCAGCCGGAACGAGGTGTTGACCGCGTCGCCGACCGGGCGAAACTCGTAGTGATTGAACGCGCCCATCGGTGAAGTCGTCACGAAACCGCTCGATATGCCGACGCGCGTCTGCAATGGATTCTTCGATTCGGCGTTGAAACTATCCACAGACGACATGAGCTCGATCGCGGCGCGACACGATTTTTTGTGCAAAGAGTCGTGGCCTTCCTCGCCGCGCCAGAACGCCAGCACTGCGTCCCCCAGCAAATCGATGACGAACCCGTCGCGTGCGGTGATGCGTGGAAACACGACCTCGAAATAATCGTTTAGCAGGCTCGCAAGTTTCGCGGGGTGCATGCTCTCGGCAAGCGCTGTAAAGCGCTCGGCATCGGTGACTACGCACACGCCGTAGAACGGGTCGCTCGAGGTTTGCAGTTTGCCCTGGTTCTCCACCAGCCCTTCGATCACCGCGTCGGGCAGAAACTTGCCGAACAGATCGCGCAGGCGATCGCGTTTGCGCAAAAGGTCTCGATAACTGTGGGTGACCGTGTACAGAATCGCGATCGGCGCCTGCGCCAGCAGCGGAGCGGAAATGGTAATCCAGCGATTCGCGAAGCCGAATAGCGCGACGGCGACGCCGGTATAGACGACGCACAACGCAAGTGCGTAAGGCAGACCGCGCTGCGGCAAAGGCACCAGCAACAGCGGTCCGAGCAGCAGCCCGAAACAGGTGACGAGCAGACCGCGCATCAACAGCGAGGGCGCGGCTAGATTGCTTCCGGCCTCGACGTTGGCGATCGCGGTGGCGAGAATTTCTGCGCCGCTCAGCTTTATGCCGTCCGCGTTGGTGTACACGGTCGGATAGTGATCATCGCGCTGCCCGGGCGTGACATCGACATAGCCGACGATGGCCGTCTTGCCATGAAGTGCGTCGAACGCTTTGCCGCTACCGCGCTGCCCGTCGGCGATCAAGTCGGCGTAGCTCACCGCGGCGAAGGTGCCCGCCGGACCGTAGAAATTCAAATAGCGCAATGCAGGACCGGTGTAGACATCGACGAGTGCGCTCAGCACCGGTCGCGACTGTGACGGCATGTGAAGAGTCGATTGGCTGTGCGTCGTCGCGAGCAGGGTCTGCGCAGTGGCATCGTCGGAATTCACCAGATTGCGGATCAGCAACGAAGTCGCCTGCAGCGGCTTTCGCGCAAGCAACTCGTCCGCATCTCTGGGAACCAGGTCGGCGTCGTCTGGACGGGCGGTTTCCAGCAGGCGATAAAACTCGGCGTGCACCGATGCGGCGTTCAGTTGCAACGCCAATGCCGGCATGCTGGAGATCGGCGTTTCTTCTTCGCTGAACAAGGCGAAGCCGTTGACGCGGCC
>JBDTMS010000855.1:0-2402 GCA_039934195.1 Betaproteobacteria bacterium | reverse complement strand
ATGTTGCCGCAAAAAGTCGTCCTGCGCGAATCGCATTCGCCCGAGTCAGAGTAGGTGTAACCCGGGGACCGGGTTAGTCACGAACCGCCTCGGTTGGTTACGAACGACGACGGGCCGGGCGCTTACCGCCATGCGCTGCCGTTGTTCCCGCCTGGGTCCGCAGCTTTTTATAGAGGCTCGGTTCTGCAGCTTTCAAATAGGAGATCACGCGGAAATCGTCGCGGGTAATTTTGCGCACATCGATCTGGTCGACATGTACCAGACGCAGGAGCTCGCGCACCGGCTTCGGCATCGAGCGCCCGCTTTCATAACGCGATCCACCGCTCTGGGTCACGCCGATCCGTCCCCAGAAATCCTGCTGATTGAGCCCTAGGCGATGGCGGATCTCGCGCGGGTTAGTGAGTTTTTCGCTTGCTTTCATTTTGACGTCATATCCAAGAAATTGAACATGGAACATATGGGAACATATAGGAGTGTCAGGCAACGCTGTGATGTGGAGCCGCGCTTTATCTCTTTGTCCTGGAATGTCGAGCTTAAGTTCCACCAATTAATAACTGCCCAGGTCGCACGCGGTCTGTGGCGGTTACGTGCATCCCCCTAGCATGTTCGCATGTAGTGCATTGCGGGTCGTTGCACTGCCATGACCAGCGCCGATAGATGAATATTACATCGGTCTCAATGACGCTGTGCTGGGTGGAAAAACGTGAAGATGCCGTGCGGATGCGCAAGACCAGCGATGACGGGACGAACTATGTTGTCTCGGCCGACTCGCACAACGCCGCACAACACAATGCGCCAGAATAGGTGATGCTCGCCGCACTGCCGGCGTGCAGCGGGATCGTCAGCGTAACGGGATCTGCAATCAAAGCGAGTACGGCGCAAACCGATGACGTTCAGGCGGGTAGGCAATCGCAGGCTGGGAATCTTCCAGCCTGCGATTTTGTGGGCTGGAAAACCTCCAGCCGGGGCGTGTTGGCGCGCGATAGATCAGGGCAGACGAAACACCACGAGCACGCCCGAATCCTTGGGAAAGGTGTTGTAAGGTTTGCCGAAAAACGAACCGTAGTCGTCGCCGGCGAGCCCACCCCAGCCGGTTTCCACGGCGATGTACTGCTTACCGTCTTTAGCTTTGTACGTGATGATGCCGCCGTTGTGGCCCTGGCCGTTGTTATGTTTCCAAAGCTCTTTGCCGGTCGCGGCGTCGAACGCGCGCAGCCAGCCGCGCGGATCGGGCACGAACAATAGGTTGCCCGCGGTAGACATCAAGCTCGCCAGCGGCGGTTCGGGAAATTCGACCTCCCATTTCTTGGCGCCGGTCAGCGGATCGTTCGCGGAAATATGACCGCGCACTTTGCCATCCGGTGGATTTACCAGGCTGAAATCGGCGCCGATATTGAGCTGCGCCATCGGCTCCAGGATCGGCGTGGTCTTCTTGACCGTCAAGTCCATGCACCACTCGTTGCCGACTTTGTAATACAGGCCGGTCTTCGGGCTGTAAGTGCCCGAATTCCAGCTCACTCCGCCGGCGATGAACGGGCAGAGTTGTTTGTGCTCGCCTTCGGAGAAATCCCGGCGCCCGATCAACTCGCCCGTCTTCGGGTCGATGTCCTTCACGAAGTTGATGTTCTTCACCACGCGCCAGACATTCTGTACTTTCGCATTGCGGTCATAGACGAACACGAAGCCGCTCTTGTTCGGGTGCACCATGTACTTCTTGCCGCCGCGTTCGATCATCACGAACTCGCCGACTGCGCTGTCGAAGTCCCAGGTGTCGTGCGGCAATTCCTGATGAAACGCTTTCAGCTCGCCGGTATCGGGATCGAGTCCGATCACGGATGTCGTATAAAGGTTAGTGCCCGGACGCGCCCCGTTGGTCGTCCATTCCGTCCCGGACCAGTCGTACAGCGGCGCCGGATTCCCCGTGCCCCACCATACCGTGTTGCTATCCGGGTCGTAGCCGCCGGCCATCCAACCGCCGCCACCACCGGTTTTCCACGAGTCGTTTCCCCATGTGTTGCGCGCGTCGGACTTGGCGCCTTCGTTGCCGCCGACCGTATAGAACTTCCAGACCTCGTGTCCGTTCTTCGCGTCGACACCGAAGATTGGGCCGCGATACGGCCACTCCCCGCCTTGCGAGCCGATGATGACTTTGTCCTTGACGAACAGCGGCGCACCGGTGAAACCGACGGTAAGCTTTTCCGAATCGAGTAGCTTGGTTTCCCACGCCAGCTTGCCGGTCTTGATGTCGATCGCGACCAGTTTGCCGTCGAGCGTGCCCATGTAGACGAAGCCATTGCCCAGCGCGATGCCCCGGTTGTACGGCGAATGCGTTTGCTTGGCGATCAGGTCTTCGTTGAGTTTTTGCTGGTAATACCAAATCACTTCGCCGGTGGCGCCATCGA
>JBDTMS010000854.1:0-2404 GCA_039934195.1 Betaproteobacteria bacterium | reverse complement strand
AGCCGCACGTACGGATCTGTGAGGGCGAAGCCGAATGGCTGAGCTACTCGACCATCGCCAGCAGGGCAGGGGAGAAAGCTTCTGCGCCGCGCTCGCCTATCTCGGGATCACGTTAGCAGTGAGGTTGACCAGATGCTGGCTTAGCGTACTTTATTTTCCCTTTCGTCTCTAACCACAGGAGCGCATTTCAAAGCGAGGAAGGCCGTGCTACACAAAGCCTTCCCGAATGCGCGCGTGGTTGGCGTCTTTCTCGCCAGGCGCGTACCGGAAGCAGTGGACTTTGATGATCTCACATCGGGATAACGGCTGACCTCGCTACATTCGCCAGCGCGTTTTTCTCCCAGGCGCGTGGCGACGCCCGACCAACCGCTTAATTTCTGGAAAGCTAATCATGGTGACAGGTTCTGATGGCCAGATAGTCCTGTGGGTGGCGAATTCTCAGTCAAGCGGCAATCAGGGTCTGAAACAGACCGCGGCAATGCTGCCGCCAAGCGGGACGATCGAGTGAGGCAGGAGTAGGTGCGGATGCACCGGCGCGTTGCGCCGGCGTCGTGCCATCGAGCGAACGGTGGACGCGATGCGCATTGTAATAGTTGTGGTCTTGCAAATATTAAATCACGCAGGTTCTGGCTTGTAGGAATATTCATGATGCAGCCCGCCCAACACCGATTTCGCGTGCACCACGAGGCGCTCGCCCAGCCGATGTCGGGACTGACGCGTTTGGGGTAAGCGCAGATCGCTTGGGGGATCCGGAGCGCCGGGTCCGAGCGCCATATGAGGGCGCGCTTGGTTGTAATGTGCGACCCACACTCTCAGAATCGCTTGCAAATGCGATTGCGACAGCGGAATCATCCAGTCCAAACACTCGCGGCGAATTGTACCGATCAGGCGCTCGCAGAACGCATTGGCTTTGGGAGTTTGAAACGGTGACTTGAGAACCGTCATTCCCAGTCTGGCGATTGATTCATCCAGGCTCTTCGCGAAGATGCTGTCGCGGTCGTGGATCAGGTACCGATAGCTTCTCTCGTAGCCAACTGTCTCGCGCAACTGCTCTAACGTCCAAGCCGATGTCGGATGCTCGGTGACATTGAAGTGCATCAGCCGACGCGAGCTGTGATGGATCACGACGAATACGTAGAGCAAGCGAAATGTCACCGTCACAGCGACGAAGAAGTCACAGGCGATAATCGCCTTTGCATGTTTTCTGAGAAACGACGACCAGCGCTGGTCCCCGCGTGGGCAACCCGCCGGTCGCTTAGGCATGTACTTGCGCACGGTTCGCGGTGAGACCCGCACCCCGAGCATAGAACCACAGACCTCAGTGGACGGCAAATTCGGCAACCAGGAGTAATATATCAGCGTGTCGCGTACTTAAGACATACGGACATGAGTCGCCGGCGTGTCTAGCCAACGAGCATAGTCTGCGCATCGTCTCTTTTTAATCGAAGGTATTTTCCCAAAGCACTCCTCGACTAGAAAGTGGCAGCATTCGCCGCACCGCTCTTTTGTTCCCGTTGCGCCAGCCTGGGCGCAACGCATCCTCGCGAAGCCATCTACGGCAACGGTCGTTTTTGGCCGAGGCCAGGTGTAGTATCGAAAGCGCGGTGCAGCTTGGGAAGCGGCAACATGGCCCGGTATTCGGCGCTGTGCGCGGGCTCGCGAGCGGTGTGCGAGATGAAGGCTAATGGGTTATTGCCCAAGGACACGAAACTGCGTTGTTCGAAGTACCTCAACAACATGATCGAGCAAGACCACCGGGGGGTAAAACAGCGTATCGGCGCGATGCTTGGTTTCAAAGTGTTCAGCAACGCGATGATCACCATAGCGGGCGTTGAGCTGATGCGACGCATTCGAAAGAGGCAGTTCAATCTGAGCACACTGCACATCGAAAACACCAGCGCGGCTGCGGCCTGGAATGCTGTGCTCTGGGCGCAATGAGATGAACATTTCGAAAGCTCAGCTCTCTTTGCTCGCCGCTCGATTTGCACCAGAGCCGATCACCACACGGCCAGCGCGACCCCGAGCAGCACCAGCAAAACGATGACCACCACCAGCGCGACCGTAGCGCGATGCGTGGTCAGCCACAACTGTGAACTGAAGCCGTGGGCAAGCGCATCGAAGCGCCCGTGCGCGCCATGGTCGCCGCGGTCGCCATCGACCGGCTCGTAGAGGTTGTCCTTGCGGCCAGCGGGCAGTGGCTCGTCGGTATGCTGGCCGTCCCACGCGGTGCGACCAAGGATGCCATCGAGCAGCCCCGGCACGATGCGCGTGGCGAGGATCGCCTGCACCGCGGGCCAGCCCACCCACAGTTCGCGCCGTCGATGCGTGGCCGCCCAATAGATTGCGCGTGCCGCGACCTCGGGCTGGAAGATCTTTCCCATTGGACGCGGGCGCTTCTTCATGG
>JBDTMS010000853.1:0-2405 GCA_039934195.1 Betaproteobacteria bacterium | reverse complement strand
GGAAGATTGTGCACGACGTCCCCGAGCGAAGATGTTTTAACCAGCAAGATCCTGCGCATCGCTGCATTGTAATGGCAACGCCGCGCTGACTAAGCCGAGTCAATGTGACTACAATACGCCGGCATTGCGTTACCGATTCATCGCCGACACTGTGCATCGCCGACACTATGCATAGCCGACACCGTGCATCGCCGACACCGCATCGCCGAGACAGGGGCGGCGATCTGGCGCGTGACAAGCGGCCGCTCCCGACCAGTATTCCAGCGGCGTCGCTCGCGACTTGCGCGACGTCAGCGTGTCGGCTTGTGGCCGGTATTGGCGGGCTCTTGGCTGGGTATCGGTGAATGAGTAGCGCTCGTTGCCGATAAATTCTGCCGACATCGTGCCGTGTTCGGCGCAACTAATCGCAACTTCGAACTGCTGCAGTCAACCAGCGCGACGTGATAGATGCCTGACGCGAACAACATGAAGCTCCTGGTCACGGGCTGCGCCGGTTTCATCGGCATGCACGTGGCGCAGCGATTGTTGGCTCGCGGTGATGACGTCGTCGGACTCGATAATCTAAACGACTACTACGATCCGTCACTCAAGCACGCGCGCCTTGCAGAACTGACGGCGCATCCGAAATTCGCGTTCCGGCAGCTGGACATCGCCGACGGCGCCGCGCTGGATGCGCTGTTCGCAAAGGAGCGCTGCAATCGCGTCGTCCATCTCGCCGCACAGGCCGGCGTGCGCTATTCGGTCAAGAATCCGCATGCATACATCAACAGCAACATCACCGGTTTCCTGAACGTGCTGGAAGCGTGTCGTTATCGCGGCTGCGATCATCTGGTGTTTGCCAGCACGTCCAGCGTGTACGGGGCTAATCGCAAGCTCCCGTTCAGCGTGCACGACAATACCGATCACCCGGTGAGCCTGTATGCGGCAACCAAGAAGAGCAACGAGCTGATGGCGCACACCTACAGCCACTTGTTCGGCTTACCGACGACCGGGTTGCGCTTCTTTACCGTCTATGGTCCATGGGGACGCCCGGATATGTCGCTTGCGATTTTCACGCGCGCGATTCTCGAAGGCCGCCCCATCGATGTCTTCAACAACGGCGACATGCAGCGCGACTTCACCTACATCGACGACATCGTCGAAGGGGTAGTGCGGGTGCTCGATCGCGTGCCGCAAGCCGACGCTGCCGTCGATATGACTCTGCCCGATCCGGCGACGAGCAATGCGCCGTACCGCTTGTTCAATATCGGCAACAACCAGCCGATCAAGTTGCTCGATTTCATCGCAACGCTGGAAGGCGTGCTCGGTAAGACAGCACACAAAAATCTGCTGCCGATCCAGCCCGGCGATGTATGCGCCACCTACGCGGAAGTAGATGATCTGCAGCAGCCAGTCGGTTTTTCGCCGAGCACGCCGCTGACGGAGGGCATCAGACGCTACGTCGCGTGGTTCCGCGATTACTACGATGTTGCTTAAATAAATGCCGCGCTTTCGCACCCCGGAGCTGAGCGCTATTCAAGCGCGATCCTTCAGCCTCGCCCGTAGCGATCTTCGAAGCGGACGATATCGTCTTCGCCGAGATAACTGCCGCTCTGCACTTCGATCATCACCAGGTCGAGCTTGCCGGGATTCTCCAGGCGATGGCGATGGCCCGCCGGGATGTAGGTCGATTCATTGGTGCGAATCAACAGCTGCTGCTCACCGTTCATCACGCTGGCGGTTCCGGAAACCACGACCCAGTGTTCGCTGCGGTGATAGTGCATCTGCAGGCTCAACGACGCCCCCGGTTTGACGACGATGCGCTTGATCTTGAATCCCGGCCCTTCTTCGAGCACCGTATAGCTGCCCCACGGCCGCAGCACAGTCCGATGTAGTTTGTAGGTCTCGTGATTGGACAGCTTCAGTTGCTGCGCCACTTTTTTTACGTCCTGCACGTGATCCCGATGCGCAACCAGCAACGCATCGGGCGTGTCGATCACCATCAGTCCATCGACGCCGACCGTCGCCACCATGCGTCCGCTGCTTTGCACGTAGCAGTTCGAGCTGTCGATGAACAAGCATTCGCCCAACGCGCGATTGCCGGCGTCGTCCGGCGCGGTGAGATCGCTCACCGCTTTCCACGATCCGACATCGCTCCAGCCGAAACGCGCGGGGACGACTGCGACGCGCGATGATTTTTCCATCACAGCGTAGTCGATGGAAATATCCGGCATCTGCACGAACAGCTCGGCGGGCAGATCGGCGCGATCGTCCTTGACCTGCGCCGCTTCCCAGCAGCGCGTAGCGGCCATGAGAATCGCCGGCGCATGTTCGGCCAGTTGTTCCAGGAATACGCCGGCAAGAAAGCAGAACATCCCCGAGTTCCAGTAGAAGCGTCCCGACTTCAGCATCTCGGCGGCGACCTC
>JBDTMS010000852.1:0-2411 GCA_039934195.1 Betaproteobacteria bacterium | reverse complement strand
ATCGAGCCGCTGCCCGCGATGATTATTTTTCTGCCACTGCTGATTCCGCTCGGCGCGCAGGTCGGCATCGATCCCATTCAATTCGGCGCTGTGGTGGTGATGAATCTGATGATCGGATTGATGCATCCACCAATCGGCCTGCTGCTATTCGTCGTATCGAGCGTAGGGAGAATACGGCTCGGACCTGTGATGTGGGAGGTGCTGCCGTTTCTAGGGTGGGCGCTGCTGGTGCTCGTCCTGACCATTGTCTATCCACCGCTCACGACATGGCTGCCGAGCCAGATCAAGTAATCGAGCTTCGCGGGAACAATGCTTAAAGTTGACTTCCAAACGGCGGGCGGGGATTTAGCATCCTGCCGCTTAGGGTGAACCACAGCGATGTCAGGAGCCCGACACCTTGGCGACTATAGCGTTCGTCGATCAGCGCCGGCGCGGTGCCGGAGGTCGATTCGGTCGCGCAACGGCTTCGTCTTTATGCCGGAATGTAATGCGCGCCTTGGTCAGATCATACGGCGTCATCTCCAGCGTAACCTTGTCGCCGGCCAGAATTCGGATTCGATGTTTACGCATCTTTCCGGATACGTAGGCCATCACATCGAAGCCGTTTTCCAACACCACGCGAAAGCGGGTGTCGGGCAATACCTCGCTCACTACACCTTCCATTTCTATCAGGTCTTCCTTCGCCACGTGCCAACCCTTTTTTTAGCGACCGATCGCGCCCGGTCAATGCGGCTGTCGCTTGTCATTATCGAATGCTTCGCGCAATAGCCGGGCGGTGCGACCGCCCGTTGCTCGGACCGCCCGTTGCTCGGACCGCTTACAGTGCCTTCAGATTCACTGCGGAAGACTTACCATCGCGTCCTTTTTCCATCTCGTAGGAAAGCTTTTGGTTTTCCTTGATCGTACCGAGGCCGGCAGCCTCAACGGCGGTGATGTGCACAAACACATCTTTCGAGCCGTCTTCAGGAGAGATAAAACCAAAACCCTTGGCTGGGTCGAACCATTTTACGGTGCCAGTAGACATGTGTTTCCTTCAAAGACGTTGCCCCGCTACGAAGTGGTGCGAGACCTCAAATTCGGTTGAGAGAAGCGCAACAGCGCGAAGCCGGTACGGCAGCGCGCTTAAGCTGGACTCAATGGAAATTCGATCGAGGGCATATGGGGGCACCCCGGCCGATCGCAAGGGCGTGATTAACGCAAAGCCATCCCTTGCCCGCAGATTATGCGGTCGTGTCGATATTTTGCCCTAGATTGAAGGGCGGGGTCGAGGCGGGGGGTTTAGGGATGGCCTGCACGAGCGCGGCAACAGTGGCTGCTTCGATGTCCAGCGCTTTTCTGGCGACGGCAACACCGACCGTCTGCGCAAGACCCGTGGTCGCAATATTCGAAGCTAAACTGGCGATACCGGTGACGTCCATTTGCGTGGGCTCCTTGAATTCGCTGCGACGGGTGGATAGTTATTTACCTTAACGGACGAAAGCTCGGCATCTTGAGTAGCTCATCTCAACTCGAATCATGCCAATCGTCTCCGATCGACGTCGCAAACCCAACCGTGACTGTCTACGCAGATAGATCATTGGGTTGGCGCAAATGTTCCTTTGCTGTCCGTTTGCGCGAACCCGCGCGTCTACCCCTGCCACGCGATGGAATTCGCGTCGACATTGCCGATGTCTCCCGGTCAACGATGCGCAAGTGCTGCATACACAGGCGGCCCAAGCTAGACCGGTAGCGCGCAACGCTACCGCAGCGGGTGACGGGACTATCTGGGTGGAAAAAATATTCGCATCAGCGAGAAGGTAGTTGCTGTTTCCGATGCCCACGACAATGTTGCTCGCCGGAACGTACTGACCGAACGCGATCGCAGTCATCGAATATAGGGTGCCCAATATTGCGAGTCTCATCCGCGGGGAAGAGCAGGTGGCTGAGGGGTACGCCACATAGGCGACGTGTCCGATCGCCAGCACGCGCTCGTGATCGGTGTTGTTGTCAGCCGCAAGCTGCGTGCGAAAATCAAGGAGGGACCAATGCGCATCGCCTGTCCCCAATCTCGCACAAGCCACCAAACATCCGCGATCTTTATCGCTGAACGTAACAGCCGGGCAATTCGAATTCGAACCGCCGCCAAATTTCATTTCCCAACTTGCCGCCGGGTAGATCGGCTCGGGGTTAGGGTGAGCGATGAACTTGCCCAGTACCGATTGATCCAGAATGACGTTTCCGCTGAGCCTCTCGCCGAACTGAAACGGTGTAGCGATTGGTAGCGTCCACTTGATCAAGTTGGCTTGTGCTTGGCACATCATACCAATGAGGCATATCGCGGATTGCGATTGCTGCTGCGCGCTTGGCATTCACTAGAGAAGCTCTGAACAAGTCTTGCGTGCGCGTTGCGTCAGGTGCGGATGGATGCGAGG
>JBDTMS010000851.1:0-2421 GCA_039934195.1 Betaproteobacteria bacterium | reverse complement strand
AATGCCGGGTACAACGGCGGCGGCTTGTTCGATCGCTTCGGCGCCCTCATCGGCATGGCGGTGCTGCGCAAAGGCAAAGGCGAAGCTGCCGACTACGTGTATCCGGTGCAGTCGTTCCTGGAAACGAAGAATGCGAAGGTGCCGGCGACGCAGACACCCAAAGCGCTGGGCGGGAATATGGACAGAAAACCGGAGGCGATCGCGGCAGACGCAACGGCCACGGCGCGCGTAACCGCAACAATTCCTGCGCCGACCGCCGCCAAGAGCTACACATCTGCGCCGCGCTCGATGAACGATGCTTCGTCTGTGCGCGACCCAGCCGCGGCCGTGGCCGCGCCCGGCGAGATAAAGCCGCCGGAGCAAGCTAGACAAGAGAAATCCACGGTGGTGTCAAACACGATGCCGACCACAGACGCAGCGGTCGACGTACGCTCTCCGCGCATCCAAAACAGCGACTATCGCAAGGCGGTAAAGGATTATCTTGAACTCATCGTTCGCGCTTCGACGCATCAAGTCGTCTATCCGGAGGAGGCGCGCCATGCCAGATGGACCGGCACATCATCGATCGTCTTTCGCGTAAAGTCCGGCGGCGAGATCAGCGAATCGTACGTGGACAAGAGCAGCGGATACGCAGCGCTGGATGTGACCGCGCTGCTGGCGGTGCGCAAAGCGATTGCGGAAACGCCGCCGCCTGCGATCGTGAAGGACCGCGGGATGACGGCCACGGTAGCGATCGCGTTCGTCCTACCGGAAAAATAAGCCGGTTCTAGCGTCCCGCGCTGTCGCGCATGAGCTTGCGGTACGTGCCCAGGTGGCGAATCGCGCGCTGCGCTTCCCCGGCAGCCTCGTAGGCCAACGCCAAGTTGTAATGGCAATCGGCCATGCGCGGGTCTTCTTGCAGCGCCGTCTCGTACATCGCAATCGCTTCATCGCGGCGCCCGGCATCTTCCAGTAACACACCGAGATTGAACAGCAGCAACGGATCGATGCCGCTCGTGCGAACGCCGGCTCGATAGACGCGCTCCGCAGCATGCAATTCGCCGGCCGCATGCAGGAGGCGCCCGAGATTGATAATCGCACCGACATGACCGGCATCGACCTTCAATGCGCGCTCGTAAGCGCGCCTTGCCTGTGCACTGTCGCGCTGTTCCAAATCCCAGCCGCGGCTGAACCATTCCTCCGCGCTGTCGTTTTCCTGGTGGGCGTCAATTACCTCTACGCTGCGCGCAGCATCGGTGGTCGGCGGACGAGCCAGTACGCTGAGCTCGCCGCCGGTGACGCTGATGTCGATTTCCAGCAGATACTGACCTGAATCGGCCTGCCAGCGTGTGTTGCCCTCTTGCACCACCACACGGTCGCCTACTGCGCGAATACTCAAGCCCGACAACGGCATCGCGCTCGGAATCTGTTCGCGCAATTGTTTCAGCGATCGCGTGATCCGTCGCGGCGGTACCTTAGCGGCAGTGAGCGCCCGAGCCGTGCGCAGCACAATGAGGTCTTGGAACGAGAACCGGTATTCACGGCGCGGACCGCGCGTGGGTGAAACGAAGCCGGCTTTGATGAGACTCAAGATGGTGCTGCGTGGAATATGCAAGACGCGCTCGACATCACGAACGCCATATTTGCGCAGATCGTTTATGCCAGCGTCCGGCGTCATCAAAGCGCCGGCAATCATATGCTTGTGCAGGCGCATCGCGGCGCGATGTCAGTTCGACTTACGCGAATAGGGCGTTCCTTGAAATGAAGACGCACGCTATTTCTTGCGCGCTTTCTTCGCAACGACCGGCTCTTCCTGCTGCGCTCGCTTAGCGGGTTTGCGCGTCTCGGCGCGCGGCGGCGCTGCCGCCGGTGCCTTCTTGTTGAGGCTGGCGCGCAGTGCTTCCATCAAATCGATCACCTGCGCAGTGCCTTTCGGCGCGGCTTCGGAAACGGAAATCTCCTGGCCTTCGACCTTCTTCTGCACGGCCGCTTCGATGCGCGCGCGCACGTCGTCTTTGTATGCAGTGGGATCGAACTTGTCCGACGTGCCCTGCTCGATCAGCTGACGCGCGAGCTGCAACTCGGCGTCCCGCACATCGGCTTTGGTGATTTCGATCTCGCTAATCGGACGCACTTCGGTTGCGTATAACAGTTGCTGCATGACCAACCCATCTTCGACCGGCCGCAACATCACGATGTACTGCTTGCCGCGCGCTGCCCACCGGCCCAAGGCGCAACGCGCGCTCTCGCGCAAAGCCGTGGTAAGCAGCGCGTAGGGTTTGGCGCCGCCTTTATCGGGCGCCAGGTAATACGCTTTGTCGAAGAACACCGGATCGACGGTCACCAGCGGGACGAATTCGGCGATCTCGATGGTCTGCGTGCCGGTTTCTTCCAGCGCCTTCAGCTCTTCCGGTGAGAACATGACGTACTGATCTTTGGCGA
>JBDTMS010000850.1:0-2430 GCA_039934195.1 Betaproteobacteria bacterium | reverse complement strand
TACGCGCAAGCGCTTGGCCGCCAGCGCCGAAGGGACTAGGAATTAGGGGCTGGGGACTAGGCGAGCGGCGCTAGCGCCGCTCGCGAAACCGCAAAACAATACCGCGGCATCGTGTTCGATGTCGCGGTTGCTATTTTTAGCGAGCGAGAAACTGCTACGCGAAGATGGCGTAGAGAATGCCGCCGACCAATAGATATTTGATGACGTAGTACAGCGTGCGATTGAACTTTTTGATGCGCTTGCCGAGTAGTCGCACGCGATAGGCACCGGCAAAAACATAGTTGAGCACACCGACTTTTTCGCCCACAAGACTTTGCGAGGCAGTCGACTTGATCACGTGGTTGATGGTCACTCGATTGAACGCTCGCACAATCGGATTTTTCAGCGGCCGCTCGATGTCGCAGAACATGATCACCCGGGTCATGTCGCTCTTGTTCTCTGCGTAGTGAATGTAGGTCTCGTCGAACATGACCGCTTCGCCGTCTTTCCAGAAGTAATTTTCGCCGTCGACGGCGATGTAGCAATCCGGCGAATTGGGGGTCCTCAGACCCAGGTGGTAGCGCAGCGAGCCGGCAAACGGGTCGCGATGGCGGACCAACTTGCCGCCCGGCGGCAGCACCGCAAAGATCGCCGCGTGCACGGTCGGAATATTCTGTACCAGCGCGAGGGTGCGTGGGCACAGCGCGACTGCGGAGGGCAATGCGGTGTCGTACCACTTCAAATAGAACCGCTTCCAGCCGGTTCGGAAAAACGAGTTGAAGCCGAGGTCGTTGTATTTTGCAGCGGACCGAATATAGCCTTCGTCGAACAGCTTGAGTGCTTCTTCGCGAATGATCTGCCAGTTCTGCTGTAACGGCGCGAGCTCGGGGAAATCCTGCACGTTCAAATACGGCTTGGCAGGCACCGCCGAGAACATGTACATGAGCGCGTTGTAGGGCGCCAGGAATGTCGAGTGATCGGTGAGCTGACGCGTGAATGTGTGGCGCACCTTGCCGCGAAAATGGATGTACAGGCCCGACAGAATAAACGTCAGCAGATAAAGATATCTGGGCGCGAGAAGGTGCGAAAGCATCGTTATCGTTTTCCTCCGGGATCGCCACGCCACGGTCTCACGGGCAGCGTATTTGCCGGCAGCGATATGGTCCCGAGAGTTCATTGTAGCTAGGAGTGAGGCTTACGTGCAAAGCAGCGCCCCTGCCGTCGCAGAGTCCGGGCAGTCAGTCGGGGCAGTCGCGGATTGATGGGACGACAGATCCGGGCGGCGACCGGTCTGCGCACCCACCGCCGGATAGCGGAAGACTTACTTGAACTCGGGAAATTCGATCGGCACGTTCGACGACAAGATGACCGAGCGGCCGCTCAAGGGCAAGCTGATGAATTGCTGCCCCTGCTTCAGCGCGACTTCCGTTGCCGCAACGCCTGCAGCCTTGACCGACAGCGTGCCGGCCTGCTTTGCATCGACCGCGATTTGCGCCGTTCTGCCGGCGGCAACTGCTGTCCACGCGATCAGCTCAGGGTTTTGCGGTGTATCCAGGCGCACGAACCAATCTGCTGTCGTATCGTCCTGTCCGCTGGTGCCTGAACGCGTGAACATCGCCGCGCCGGTGGCGGCGTGGACATGCGTAAACAGATCCTTCGCCACGCCCGCTGCGGGCTTCGCCACTTTGCCGCCGTTGGCGAAGATGCCGAAATGCGCTTGCACGTTCTTCATGTCGGGGTCAGGCGGCCCTTCATCGAGCAGCCCATAGAAGATAACTTTGCGCAGCTTTTTGGTTGCACGCGTGATCGGGATATAGCGGCTGTAATAATCGGCCACACCCTCCATCGTCAGGACGAACGACTGGTCCACGCTCTTCACCGGCAGCAATCCGGTTGCATTGGTCCAGCCCACTTCGGACACGATGAACTCGAGCGACTTACCGGCTTTCGTTGCCGGACCGTCGACGGATTCGATGAATGCATTCACGTCCGCGGCATAGGACTTCTCCGGCGTGAAGTAGTACGGATGAAAATCGCCCCAATCGAATAAATCGAATATGCCCGGCATGGCCATCAGCTGCGAGATGAATTTTTTCCGATCGCCGATGAAGCTCGCGTTGATCACCGGGGCCGCCATCTGCGCGTTCGGGTTACCCTTCTTTAGCGCCGGGTACGTGATCTTCATCATGTCGAAATACTGCTGCGCCGTGACCTTCCTGGTATCCGGCTCGTTGCCGAGCTCGAAGACGACGTTTTTCGGGTTTGCCGCCGCGACCGCTTCTACGAACGCCGGCCATTGCGCCATCGTCGGATCGTTCGCGTTGTAGGTAAAGCCAGCGAGCAAAAGGACGACGTCCATCCCTGCTGCGACAGCGGAATCGACGGTGGCTTGAGTGACCGCATTGGCGTTATTTTTTCCAGGATAGACACCGGTCTTCGCATAGAGCCCGT
>JBDTMS010000849.1:0-2433 GCA_039934195.1 Betaproteobacteria bacterium | reverse complement strand
CCGCAAATGGAGCGATTGCGGCGGCGACGTCGAATCGGTCTTTACCAAAGATGAGCTGCTCACCAACATCACGCTCTATTGGGTGACCGGCGCGATCGGTTCATCGTTCTGGCCCTATTACGCGCGGATGCATGGTCCCTGGCCGATCCCCGAGGGATCGCATATCTCGGTGCCGACCGGCTACGTGGAATTTCCCGCCGAGATTTTGCGGCCGCCGCGCTCGGTGGCAGAGCGGATGTACAACATTCAGCGCTGGAGCAAAAAAGACAAAGGCGGACACTTCGCTGCGCTGGAGCAGCCCGCTGTACTTGCCTCGGAGATTCGCGAGTTCTTCCGACCGCTGCGTTAGCGCTAGCGCGCCCGCGCAACGTGCGCGTGACTTTCGAACGTGGTAAGTGCGACGCGACGCCGCTCAGTGCTCACGCCCATCGAGGATGAGCGACCCGCTGATGCGGCGGATCGCGCGAGGCGCGCGCCCGAGGGCAGAACGATTGAGCACAAGGCAATCGACATCGGCAGGCAGTGCCTTCACTACAGCTGCGAGGGTGATGTCCATCACGCATTTCAACGCAAAGAACTCGACTACTAGAACGTAGGCCGGAACGCTTTGCAGGAAGCGCACGCGGCGCTGCGCCAGCCACGCGCGCTGCAGTCCGGGCTGATCGGATAGGCCGCTGAGCCAGGGTCTTAGTTGCACTTGCGACAGACCGTGCGCCAGCAGCATGTCGCGTCGCTTGTACGTGCGCCGCTCAGCGCTTGCCAGAAAGCGTTCGCGTGCAACAATCGACAGCATGTGTCGATATTTATCGCAGCGTCCGAGCTGATTGCGCCCGTGGAAAAAACTGTAGAGAAGCTGCGAGCCCGGCTCGCGCGCGGTTTCGTCGAGCAGCATGGCGCGCTCGACATCGACCGCGCCGCACTCCTGGTTGTCTTCCAGCAGAATACGTCCGCGCGCGTAGCAGGCCGCTGCGTGCTGCGGATAGCGATCGAGCAGCGTATCCAGCAAGATAAGGGCGGCGCGACCGCCTCGAAGCGTTTCAACCGCGCAGGCATAGTCCCAGTGCTGATCGCCGTCCAGCACGCCGTTCGCGGTTGTGATCGCTTCGTAGCGGCTCAGTTTCTCGCTGGTTTCACGTAAAAATGTGTGCCGTTCTTTCCACGGCGTGGCGATCGATTCTTTCCATGCCGCATCGAACTCGCTCATTAGCTCGCAGCGTTTATCTCTGAGCAATACGTGCGCAGCAGAGAGCTGGAACGACAGCGGGATGTTCGGACGAGCGCGTCCAGACGATCCTTGAGCGATGGATGCGTATCGTTAAGATTAGTCTCCCGCGCGAGCGCTGAGGCCAGTGCGCCCGCCGAGTGCTGAGCGGGAATCGCGCGCAGCGCGGCGACGTAGTCGCTGAACGGTTGCAGCGGCGGATCGGCCTGGATCTGCGCGCGCGCATAAAACTCACCCCAGATGCGCGTCTCGATGTATTCGCTGCGCGCATACACCGCGGCCAGAGCATCGCCTGCATCGGCGCGGCTGGTGACGCGCGCACTTTCGCGATCGGCTTCGTATTCGTTGGCGCGAGCCAGAACGAAGCTGTACGCGTTGAACTGCGGTGCATACCAGTCGAAGAAACGCATCAGCAAACGCGTAATGGCGCTGCGACGCGGAGGCAGGCCTTCCAAGATCCGATACCACGTCTCGCGAATGCGATAGATCCAGTTGCCGAAGTACGCGTGATTTTGCGCGAGATGTCCGAACTCATGCGCCAGCACGGCGCGCACTTGATAAGGCGGCAGGCAGGCGAGTAGCGGCAGGCCGATGATGAGATAGCGCTTCGGCCAGCCCAGCATGCCCAGACGGGGGATCTGCACGACCGCAGCGTTGAAATCGGGAGTGAGAACAACTTCGTGTACAGCTGCCGCCTTCACCGTACTGCGGACCTGTTCGATCTCGGCAAATAGGGCGGGAACCTCGGCGGCGGTGACGCGCCTGCCTTGCGGGGCTGGAAGACGAACCCACAGTGCTCGCGCAAGCAGATAAGCCAGACCGAGCGGAAGCAGAGCGAGCTTCAGCAGTGTCATGGTTTTAGCCGTCAGCAGCAGCCCGACCAGGAACAATCCGCAGCCGACGGCGATCAGGAGCAACAGAACGACGTAGCCGATTCCGACCGCCGCGAGCAGCGACAGCTGAAGTTTGTACAGGCGAGGATTGGCCGCTGCAGTGGCTTCCGCGCGGGCGACCAGATCAGCGTATTGCTCTACTCCATGCATCGGCTTGGGCTAGGGGGCTCGGGTATCGATTGCAGCGTCATTCGTTTCCGTGGCGCACCGTATATCCAAAGGCAGATAGCGGCAAAACTCCGGGTGCGGACAATGAACATCGTCTGAGAAGCGCAAAGCTGAACGCGTTTCTTCCCATCTCCTCCCTGAGTAAGGGTT
>JBDTMS010000848.1:0-2437 GCA_039934195.1 Betaproteobacteria bacterium | reverse complement strand
TTGATGGATCGGTTCGAGTGGCCGTATTACGCGACGATTCCGCTAGCTGGTGTAGTGTGCTTTATCTTCGGTTTTCTGTTCGGATTGCCGGCGCTGCGGTTGCGCGGACATTACCTGGCGCTGGCGACCTTCGCGCTCGCGGTGGCGATGCCGCAGATCCTCAAGTACAAACATATCGAGCAGTGGACCGGCGGCGTGCAAGGCATCGTGATTCTCAAGCCGGACCCGCCGTTCGGCTGGAAGGTCACGCCGGATCAGTGGCTATATTTATTTACTCTGGCAATCCTGATCGTGATGTTCGTGCTCGGGTGGAATCTCGTGCGGGGACGAATCGGGCGCGCGATCATCGCGATACGGGATCATCCGATCGCGGCAGAGGCGATGGGCGTCAATAGCGCAATATACAAGTCCCTCACGTTCGGCGTGAGCGCGCTGTATACCGGCGTTGCGGGAGCGCTCGGCGCAATCGTCGTGCAGTTCGTTGCGCCGGACAGTTTTACGGCGGCGTTATCGATCAATTTTCTGGTAGGTATCGTCATCGGCGGCATTGCGTCGATTTCCGGTGCATTTTACGGCGCGCTGTTCATACAATTCGTTCCGAATTTCGCCGATCAGATTTCAAAAGCCGCGCCATGGGCGATCTACGGTATCTTTCTTCTAGCCTTCGTCTATCTCATGCCGACCGGCGTTTCCGGCTTCATCCGGTGGTTGGCTGCGGCCGTCAAGGCGCGCTGGAGAAGAAGCTAAGCTTAAGCGGCGTTGAGTGCATCGCCGCTGTCTCATTGCACGTAAAAATGATCAAGAAAAGAGGAGGAGAAAACATGAAGCGTATAGACTGGATTCGCGCGGGCACGTTGTCCTTGTTCGCGATTGCGGTATCCACGAACGCGCTCGCGCAGAAGAAATACGATGAAGGCGCGAGCGACACCGAAATCAAGATCGGGCAGACCATGCCGTACAGCGGCCCCGCTTCCGCGTATGGCACTATCGGCAAGGCTTCCGCCGCGTACTTCGCAAAGATCAACGCGGAAGGCGGCGTAAACGGGCGCAAGATCAAGCTCATCAGCCTGGACGATGCCTATAGTCCACCGCGTGCGGTCGAGCAGACCCGCCGTCTGGTGGAAGAAGAGCGCGTATTGTTTCTGTTCGGTCCGCTCGGCACGCCGACCAACAGCGCCATTCACAAGTACGTGAACGCGAAAAAAATCCCGCACATCATGCTCAATACCGGTGCGACGAAATGGGGCGATCCGAAAAACTTCCCCTGGACCATGGGTTGGAACATGGCCTATCAGACGGAAGCGAAAATCTATGCGGCGTACATTCTGAAGAATCGCCCGACCGCGAAGATCGCGGTGCTCTATCAGAACGACGATTACGGCAAAGACTATTTGAAGGGCATGAAGGATGGCCTTGGAGATAAGGCGGCTTCGATGATCGTCGCGGAGGCGTCCTACGAGGTCACCGATACGACAGTCGACTCGCAGATCGTTTCGCTGCAGGCATCCGGTGCCGACACGTTCTTCAACGTCACCACGCCGAAGTTCGCCGCTCAGGCGATACGCAAAACCTATGACATCGGCTGGAAGCCGCTGCAGTTTTTAAATGCGGTGTCGTATTCAGTCGGCTCGGTTTTGACGCCGGCCGGGCTCGACAAATCCGTCGGTCTGCTGACGATTGTCTACTACAAGGATCCCAACGATCCGCAATGGAAAGACGATGCCAGCGCGAAAGAGTACGTCGCGTTCATGAAGAAGTGGTACAGCGAGGGTAATCTTGCCGATGCCTTCAACGTCGTCGGATATACACAAGCGCAGGCCTTGGTACAGGTGCTCAAGCAGTGCGGAGACAAGCTTACCCGCGAGAACATCATGCAGCAAACCGCAAACCTGAAGAATTTGGAGTTGCCGATGATGTTGCCCGGCGCGAGATTGAATACCAGTTCGCAAGACTACTATCCGATCGAGCAGGGTCAATTTGCGCGATTCGATGGCAAGGAGTGGAAACTGTTTGGGCCTGTGCTCGGACAATAGCCGAGCGATGCGAGGCGCCTGGATCCGTTTGCTGTGCGGCCTGCTTGCGGGCGTGCTTGCAATGGACGCGCCCGCGGAGTCTAAATACGACGCCGGCGCAAACGACAGCGAAATCCGCATTGGCCAGACGATGGCGTACACCGGCCCTGCGTCGGCGTACGGCACCATCGGACGCGCGCAGGCGGCATATTTTCAGATGGTCAACGAACGCGGCGGCATCAACGGCCGTCGCGTAACTTTGATCACTCTGGACGATGGCTACAATCCCGCGATTACACTCGAGCAGACGCGCTTGCTGATCGAGCGACATCAGGTTCTGGCGATGTTTCAAAGTCTGGGCACGGCAACCAACGCCGCAGTACAGCGTTATTTGAATACTAGAAAAATTCCGCAATTGTTCGTGT
>JBDTMS010000847.1:0-2437 GCA_039934195.1 Betaproteobacteria bacterium | reverse complement strand
AGGTTTGCGGCCAACGCTTCACGTCTTCGCAGCAATTCGCGAGGAAGCTTGTCTCCGAGTTTGCCGAACAGAGACTCGTGTTGCGACAACTCTGCGACCCACGCATCGCGATCTACCGACATCAGCTCGCGATAGCGATCGCGCGCAGTACCGTTGAACCCCGACCAGTCCAGATCCTCCGAGCGTGGCATCCACCCCAGCACGCTCTGCGCGGCACCGACGCGATTCTGGCATCGTTCCACCACCCACTTCAGTACACGCATGTTCTCGCCGTATCCGGGCCACAAGAACTTGCCGTCGCTGCTCTTGCGAAACCAGTTCACGCAGAAGATGCGCGGCGGCGTTGCGATCGAACGGCCGATCTGCAGCCAATGCTCGAAGTAGTCGCCGACGTGATAACCGCAGAAAGGTAGCATCGCAAAGGGATCGCGCCGCACTTCACCGACCTTGCCGGTTGCTGCCGCAGTCGTTTCCGATCCCATTGTAGCCGCGGCATATACTCCGTCTGACCAACCGAAGCTTTGATATACCAGCGGCACGGTGTCGCTGCGTCGGCCACCGAAGATAAACGCTGAGATCGGTACGCCGGCTGGACTCTCCCAGTCTGCGTCGATTGACGGACATTGCGCTGCAGCTACCGTGAAACGCGCATTTGGATGTGCGGCCTTGGTGCCGGATCCCGGAGTCCACGGCCGGCCCTGCCAGTCGATGAGGTTTGCGGGCGGCGTATCCGTCATGCCCTCCCACCAGACGTCGCCATCCACCGTGGTCGCTACGTTGGTGAAAATGCAATCGCCCGCGAGCATCGCCATCGCATTCGGGTTGGATTGCTCGGAGGTGCCCGGCGCGACGCCGAAGAAGCCGTACTCAGGGTTGATCGCGCGCAGCTTGCCCTCGGCATCCGGCTTGATCCATGCGATGTCATCGCCGATCGTGGTTACTTTCCACCCGGCGAAGCCGGTTGGCGGGATGAGCATGGCGAAATTCGTTTTACCGCACGCGCTCGGAAACGCGGCAGCGACATAGGTTTTTTCGCCGGTCGGCGATTCGACGCCGAGAATCAACATATGCTCAGCGAGCCAGCCCTGTGCGCGGCCCATGCTGGACGCAATGCGCAGAGCCAGGCATTTCTTGCCCAGCAGTGCGTTGCCGCCGTAACCGCTGCCGAACGACCAGATCGAGTGTTCATCCGGAAAGTGCACGATGTATTTGTGCGTCGGATTGCATGGCCAGGGAACATCCGGTTGACCCGCTGCGAGCGGCATGCCGACAGAATGCAAGCATGGGATGAAGTCGCCGTCCTTACCCAGCGCCTGTATCGCTGCGCGGCCCATACGCGTCATCAGACGCATGCTCACCACGACATAGGCTGAATCCGTGATCTGCACACCGATCTTGGCCAGCGGTGAACCGATCAGGCCCATGCTGAATGGAACGACGTACAGCGTGCGCCCCTGCATGCAGCCTTCGAACAGGTTGCGCAGCTTCGTTTTCATCTCATCGGGGTCCATCCAATTATTGGTAGGACCCGCATCGCTTTTTTGCTTGCTGCAAATGAACGTACGATCTTCTACGCGTGCGACATCGCCCGGATCGGAGCGCGCGGCGAAACTGCGCGGTCGTTTTTCATGATTTAGTGGGGTGAAGGTACCGCTGCGTATGAGCTCCGCACAAAGCGTTTTATATTCGTTTTCAGATCCGTCGCACCACACGATACGATCGGGGCGGGTAAGCTGGGCTATCTGCATCACCCAACGCTGTAGCAGGTGATGCTGTAGGTAGCCTGGCATCACCCAAGTTGTGCATGCTGTGTGTGGACTCATTTTTCGTGTCGCGTTAACGTCCATAGAATTCCTTTGTAGCTCCCGAACTCATACCCGATGGATTCAAGAAATGCGGTGCCTTAGGGAGCGTAATGAGGTTCTCTTCGCCAAGGCGCACGAATTCTCGGTGAGACGTCCAGCAAGATCCAAGATCGTCTCGAGATCGCAAAGACACGGCCACGCGGGAACGATGCTGCCGGGTTACCGTCGCCATACTTACGCAGAAAACACTATGGCGGTGGCGCAACCGCTTTAGTACGACTGCGATGGGAGGGGCGACTAGCAGCGCAACTCTCAGTCTCACAATTTAGTCACTGTGCTGGAATTGGATCGCGACGCGCAATACAGTTTGCTTGCTCACCAGCCACAGTGGCAAAGCCTTCGACGTAGTCCGCCGTCGTGCGCGGTCTCCTAGGAATATGTGGAAGGCTTACCGGGGCGGCACCACTGTGGCCTGGTGGGCACCTTCATGCAATGTCACGCCTGCGCGCATCGTGTTGGGCGCATTATTCGCTGCGCGTCACCGCATCTATTTTTCTCACAATGCTCGGCAGCGCACCTTCGCAAACAATGAGAGCGCGCTCATCTGCATCGCGATCCAGAGCTATATGCGC
>JBDTMS010000846.1:0-2440 GCA_039934195.1 Betaproteobacteria bacterium | reverse complement strand
CTGGACATCCCACTGGACATCCCACTGGACATCCCACTGGGCATCACCGGTATCACGTAGCTCGGCGCTTTCCATCGAACGCGAAAGATCGATTGCTGATTTCGTTCCGACGGGCTTGTTGTGCGCGCCAGGCGGCGTGCTCGAATGCCAGAATGAAGAGGACTGCTATGCTAAGGCACGTATACGCGCGGTACGAATGCTTCGTTACTCTGCTACTACTTTTCCTTCCGCTTAATCTGTACGCCCAAACCGCCAACGGCGCGCATTTCCTCACCGCCTGCGAAGCCGCCATCAAACAGCACGACGGCGAGAAATTGTCCGCCGAAGACACCATCGCGTCCCAGCAATGCAATGAAGCCGTTGTCGCGGGCGTCGATTCGCTCACGGTCGCGCGTTCGATGGGTGGCGCGATACCGGGCGTTTGTTTGCCGCAAGATGGAATCTCCAACGATCAGGCCATCCGCATATTCGTAGAGTATCTGCGCGACAATCCGCAGGCACAGCAGGACTCGGGACGTGCAACGCTGATTACAGCGCTTGCGCAAACGTATCCTTGCAAGTAACCGGTCTACGCGACGCGGGTCAGCAGTTGTGCCGTAAAGACAGCGCCGAACGGCATGCACGCCAGTACATGAAACCGGAGGCATCTATTTTCCGGCGTATTCAATATCTGTTTGCAAATCCGTAGACGCTCGGGGCGCGCTGTGAAGCGCGCCCCGAGGTATCTTCGAAGCTTCCTGTTTAGTACGTTACCGCAATTGCTAGCTCCCGGATTACCGCACTGCCGAGCTTGTTGCCATTTTGCTCGCCCAGTCGCCCCATGCTGACGCACCGTGCATGCCGCTGCGCTGGCAAGAATCGCGAATGATGCACCAGGTCGCGAGAGTCGAAGCGTCATCCGTATGTCATCCGTAAGTGTCCATTCAGTATCTTTCTATCAGCGCTAGCTCTCGATCTGCCAGCCGCCCCAAATCTGGCGGCACTGGAGTTGCGGCTCGCGCGTCGTGAGGAGGCTTGCGCACGGGTTAGTAGCAACATCGTTGTCAGAACACGAGTGAAAGCTCCGCTGCATCGGCGTTGCGTCGACTAAATGCAGTTTCTCCGAAAGGAATTTAAAATGACTGTTACCCGCTGGCTCCCCGTCCTCGCGCTTCTCCCGCTGCTTAATCTGAGCGGGGCTCTGGCACAGGCTGTAGCGCAGTCCCCTTGCAACTCAGCGGTTCAAACGAGCATCGAGAACCTTCTGCGTTCGCCGGCCGAGAAAGACGAGTTGCGCCGCATTGGCATCGTCAACCGGCTGCCCTTCTTCCCCATCCCTAGACCGTTCCCGTGTCCGGTGCCCCCGCCCACCACAGATGCCGACATCGACCCACATCGATCACTGTTCGTGCATGATCGCGCGACGTTGGATGGCGCAGACTTCACGCTCGGAAGAACGCTTGGCCAGATTGCGTCCCAGGTGGTGCCGGTCGTTCCGGGTACGACACCGGTCAGCATATTCAAACAGCTTTGGGATACGCAGAACGCGGCCCCCGGCACGACCAGCGGCGCACACTGCACGGACAACGCCGGCACGGTCAACGGCTTCCCGATCCAGTGTCCCCGCGCCGAAGGTCAGCAATCTGCCGGCACCCCGACGCAGGTACAAATCGCCTTGGATAGCTACAAGGTGCTTGCCCTGGTGAATCGCCTCGACCTGGCACATGAAGGATGGCGCAATTGCGGTGAGTACCGAATCATCTATGGCAAACCCGAGCCCGGTTTCCAACGCAATCTGATCATTTTCGAAGCTGTGCTGCCGAATCCGAGACCGGGCTGCCGCGAGGGCTGTGTTCGAGTTGCGCAATTTTGGAAGTCCCTTTCCGCAATCGCCGATCCATCCGCGCGCGCTGCGAAATTGGAGCAATTTTTCTACAGCGGTCTCCCGGGCTTCCGACCTGTTGTGCACGTCGATCACTACAGCTCAAAAGGCGTGACGGGCGCCTACGGCGCTTCGGGAAGCGGTCAGATCCGAACTAACCAGTTCCTCGGATTCCCGTGGGTGTTGAAGGAATTCAAGACGGTAATCGACTGCGGCACGACGCCATGCAACTTCAGCATCACGCCAATCATGGTCAAGGTAAATCCGTTCGGCGAGCTGTGGAATGAAGATGTCGCCAACGCAGCGGGACCACGACAGCTGCTCGCACAAAACTTCCAAGCTAGCGTCATCGCGAACGTTTCTACGCTGGCAGATGCGGCATTGATGAAGATCGGTTACTCCGTGGCCCTGGATCACGATGCCGGCGAAAGCGTATCTTTGCCGCCAGCCTTGATCGATCAATATCTGCAGCAGTTCAACGCTGCCACCGGAGCAACGAACACGTTTCGGACCGCCATCGCAGCAGGTGCCGGCGCACATGGACTCACTGCCGATCAGATCGTGAACCGCGCGCTGACG
>JBDTMS010000845.1:0-2441 GCA_039934195.1 Betaproteobacteria bacterium | reverse complement strand
GACGCGCGCGAAGTAGAGCGAAAGAAGGTCGGGCTTCACAAGGCTCGCCGGCGCAAACAGTTTTCCAAACGATAGTTGCCGCGTTTACGAGAAAGCCGCCCGGGAGGGCGGCTTTTTGTTTTTGGCCAACGCTTATGTCGTTTGTCTTTCGGCGTTTGTCTTTCGGCGTTTGTCTTTCCGCGGATTTCGGTGACGAGTCTTTTTCGTTATCATCTATCCATGTGCTGAATAACTTGCTGAATGGATATGGGAAATCGTTATGATCAAGATCGGTATCGTTGGCGGGACAGGCTACACGGGAGTCGAGCTGCTCCGCATCCTCGCCCAGCACCCATCCGCTCAGCTCGAAGTCATCACTTCCCGGAAGGAAGCGGGGATGCCGGTGTCGGAACTCTTTCCGAGCCTGCGCGGACATGTCGATCTGAAATTTTCCGATCCGAGCACGGCGGGACTCGAACGTTGCGACATCGTGTTCTTTGCGACCCCTCACACGGTTGCGATGGAGCAGACGCCACGCTTGCTGAAGGCTGGTGTACGCGTGATCGATCTTGCCGCTGACTTTCGTCTCAAGGACCTGCAGGAGTGGCAGCGCTGGTACGGTGTTTCGCACACGGCCCCCGAGCTTGCAGAGGAAGCGGTGTACGGGCTTCCGGAGTTGAATCGCGAACGCATTCGCAAAGCACGCGTCGTCGCGAACCCAGGTTGCTATGCCACCGCCGTGGAGCTCGGCTTCATGCCGCTGGTGGAAGCAGGCGTGGTGGATGCAGCACACTTGATCGCCGATGCGAAGTCGGGCGTGAGCGGGGCGGGCCGCAAAGCAGAAGTCCATATACTTTTTCCGGAGGCGGCCGATAACTTCAAGGCTTATGGTGTAAGTGGTCACCGGCATGCTCCCGAGATCATCGAGACGCTTCGCCAGGTTGCGAGTGGTCCCGTGAGTCTGACGTTCGTGCCGCATCTTGTACCGATGATTCGGGGCATTCACGCGACGCTCTACGCTCGGTTGACTCAGGACGTAGACGTGCAGTCGTTATATGAGCGTCGTTTTGCGCAAGAACCGTTTGTCGATGTGATGCCACCTGGCAGCACGCCGGATACTCGCTCCGTGCGCGGCGCAAACCAATGCCGAATCGCGCAGCATCGACCCAGCGGCGGGGACACGATCGTCATTCTCTCCGTCATCGACAATCTGGTTAAGGGAGCAGCAGGTCAGGCGGTGCAAAATATGAACGTCATGTTTGATTTATCTGAAACCGAAGGATTGCGTGCCATCGCTCTAATGCCGTGAGGTTTATCAGACGTATTAAACGTAGATTCGGAATTACCGCATCCCGGGTCGCCGTACATACACGTACACCGTGGTATTTGCGCTGGGGCCTGATCTTCGGCGGGATCGGCTTGGTCATTGTCGGTGCGTGGTTCATGTACGACACCGGGCGCAGCCTCGCTGGTTTTCAAAGTGGGCGTGCGTCAGCGGACCAGGCCAAGCTGAGCGAAGAGATCGCGCACCTTCGCGATGAGAACAACGACATGCGTCGTATGATTGCTGCGCAAGAGCGGCAAGCGCAAATCGAACAGTCGACGCATGGAAATCTGGCGGCCCAGATGAAGACGCTCACAGATGAAAATGCGCTGCTGAAAGAAGACCTAGCGCTGTTCCAGACGCTGATGACGTCCACAGGGGAGTCTGCAGCCGGGGTATCGATCAATCGCTTCAGAGTCAGGAGCGATCCGATGCCGGGAGAGTACCGTTACCAGCTTTTAGTCGTGCAGGCGCGTGCGCGAGGGAGAGAATTTCAGGGCAAACTTCAGCTCGTCGTGGATATCGTCCAAAACGGCGAAGCTCGTGTTCTGGTGCTCCCGCACGGGGAAGACAAGAACACAGAGTTCAAGCTGTCGTTCAAGTTCTACCAGCGGGTTGAGGGTGTGTTTCATCTGCCACCTGAAGCGGTGATCAAGCGCGTGTCAGCGCGGGTGCTCGAGAATGGCATCGAGGGGCCCCGGTCATCGCAGACGGTCAACGTTTCTTAGGAGGAATCGATGTTTGGCGGCAAGCAAAGCAAGCCTCAGAACCGCATCGACAGTCTGATTGGTGAGGGAACGGTCGTGGAAGGCAATGTCGTCTTTACCGGTGGACTGCGCATCGATGGACGCGTAAAAGGCAACGTACTCAGCTCGGACGATCAGCCAAGCACATTAGTCTTGAGCGAACGTGCACGCGTGGAAGGAGAGATACGGGTTTCGCATGCGGTAATCAATGGAACGGTGGTCGGGCCGGTGCACGGGGCGCAATATGTTGAACTGCAGGCGAAGAGCAATGTGACGGGGGATGTGCACTACCGCACACTCGAGATTCAGCTCGGCGCAGTGGTGCAGGGGCGTTTGGTGCATCATGACGACGGACAACCAACGAAGACGATTGGCGCCATCAGTCCCGTACC
>JBDTMS010000844.1:0-2442 GCA_039934195.1 Betaproteobacteria bacterium | reverse complement strand
AGGATCATGTGCCGGTTCGGGTTGTTCACCGTCATCATGTAGGGGCCGGTGCCGACCGGATACCAGTCGAGCGACAGATTCTTTTCCGCCATACCGGGCTGCGAATAGAAGCGATCGACCTCAGCCGGAACCGGTGCGAAGAACGGCATGGCGAGCCAGTACAAAAACTGCGGATACTTTCCCTTCACTCTAATCTGATAGGTATAGCGATCGACGGCGGCGACGCCCTGCAGTCCAAATTGATTGAGATCGAGATAACCGTCCGCGGGCAAATCCTTCGCTGCCGCTTTCAGTTTCTGCGCGTAGTCACCCAGTCCGATGATGTATTCGCTCATCAGGCCGAAGATCGGTGAATGCAGGCGCGGATGCGCAAGCCGCTTTACTTGATAGACGTAGTCATCCGCGATCAATTCGCGCGTGCCGGTATTCTTGAAATCGCTTAGCTCGTAGATGTTACTTACATCGTTGCGGCCGAGGCGGAGGTATAGCGATCGTCCATCGGCGTCGACCGCGAACGCCGGATGCGGTTGATACTTGAAGCCCGGCTTAATCCGAACTTCGTATACGGTATACGCGATGTTCTTGGAGTCCGCCGTTTCGGGGAGCTGCTTGTCGTCTTTGTCGAAGTAGGTTGCGCGCGGCATCTCTTGCGCGGCAAATGGAACCAGCTCGTAAGGCCGCTTAAGGTAGTGGTATTGCAGCGGCGGCATGTAAACGTTTGCGATCAGCAGATACTCATTCTCGGAGTACGACTGCACCGGATCGAGGTGTTTCGGGCGTTCGGAAAACGAGGCGTAGAAAATATTCGCCTTACGTTGCGATGCGGGATAGGGATCGTTCCAGGGCGAGCTGCATGCGCTCAACGCGCTTAGAGCCAGCCAGATAACCGCACGGAGAAAACGCTTCATGGACGTGCAGTGTACCCGAAAGATCTGCAGCGCTTAGAGCGCGTGTCGTCGTAGCGGCGTCGACTATAATCGCAGTTTTCAGGGCGCACATCATGGGATTCATGAGCGGTAAACAGGTTTTGATCACCGGCATGCTAAGTGCCCGCTCGATCGCCTATGGCATCGCCAAAGCGATGCATCGAGAAGGCGCGCAACTGGCATTCACGTATCAGGGCGACGGCGTCAAGGATCGTGTCGTCGGCTTGGCGGCGCAGTTCGAAAGCGATCTCATCTTTCCCTGCGACGTTAGCGACGACACCCAGATCGACGCACTGTTCGCATCGCTCGGTGAGCGCTGGGGCGCCCTTGATGGCGTTGTGCACTCGATCGCGTTTGCGCCTCGCGAAGCACTTGCGGGCGATTTCGCGGAGAGCGCCACCCGTGAGGCGTTCCGGATCGCGCACGATATCAGCAGCTACAGCTTTACTGCGCTGGCAAAAGGCGCCTCGCCACTGATGACCGGACGCCGCGGTGCGCTGCTCACACTCAGCTATCTCGGCGCCCAGCGGTCGATGCCTAACTACAACGTGATGGGATTGGCGAAAGCGAGCTTAGAAGCGAACGTGCGCTACTTGGCCTTCAGTCTGGGGCCGAAGGACATTCGCGTAAATGGGATCTCGGCAGGGCCGATCAAAACACTGGCCGCTGCAGGGATCGGCAACTTCGGGAAAATTCTGTCGTACAACGAGAAAACTGCGCCGCTCAAACGGAACGTGACGACCGAAGAAGTCGGCAATGCAGCAGCATTCTTGTGCAGCGATCTCGCCAGCGGTATCACCGGCGAGATTCTCTACGTCGACGCAGGTTTCAACACGACTGCTTTTGCTTTGGTGGAATGAGCGTCGACGCAAAGCGGCGACCCTACTAGCGCCTCTGGAGTTGTGTCCCTGTCCTGTGGAACACGTCTCCTATCGCATGTCCAGATTGCACAGGCCCAGACGGCGCGACGCCCTGAGAAAAGCGTGCTGCGCTCCGCGCGGGAACGCGCCTCCACGCTAACTACCCCTTTCCAGCTTCTTCTCTTCGACTTTGACGTCGCTGCGCTGCTTTAAACTGGCCAGGCGTGCGAGCAATGTCTCCTGTCCCAAAATCGGGTCGAGTTGCTTGGCGATCGCCTTGCGCTGGTCCGGATTGACGGTATCGGACTCGATCACCTTGTCGATACGGTACAGCACGTAGCGGCCATCCGTAGTCGCTACACCGGCATACGCAGGCAGCTTCGAAGTATCGGCCCTGAACACCGCCTGCGCGGCCTCCGGATGCAGTCCCTCGCGCTTCTCGCGCGTCACGACCTGGGACGCCGACCACTTTATGCCGGCATCCTCTCCTCGGCGCAATTTTTCGAGAAGCGCAGCGCCCTCTTTGCTAACCATCCCAGTTGCCTTCTGCTGCGTATAGATCCGCTCGATCTGCGCTTTCACTTCTTCGAATGGCCGCTGCTTGGCGGGTTCGTGCTCGATCACGCGCGCCGACACCAGCATGTTCGGCATGACTT
>JBDTMS010000843.1:0-2445 GCA_039934195.1 Betaproteobacteria bacterium | reverse complement strand
CCAGCCGCGCTGAATGTGCCGAATCAAACTGTGCGACTTATACTGGGTCGCGACACCGATGCGGCGGATGCCGGAGTTCATGCAATTGGACAGCGGAAAATCGATGATACGAAACTTGCCGCCGAATGGCACCGCGGGTTTCGCGCGCCAATCGGTGAGATTTTTCAGACGTGCGCCGCGGCCGCCGGCGAGAATCAGCGCATAGGCTTGCTTGGTTATGACGCTGACGAAACGCACGTCGGCAGCCGAGGCGGCTGCTGCCGTTGCCGCTTTCGATTCATCGCTCATGGTCTTAGTCTCATCGCTGTCGAGCTGTTGCGGCCGCCCTCGCAGCGGGGCGATCGCCGACGGGTCTTCTGCCGCGGGCGCATCCTTACAAGCGAGGAATATTAGCGGCAGCGGCAAACGTGTTCATATAATAGGGCTACTGTTGGTCCACCGCTACAGCAAACAACAATGAATCCGAATCCTGCGAGCGCCGTCGCGACGGCGTTTCCCTACACATGAGCATTGCCGCGTCGGCTGCGTCCGACGATCTTCACGCACTGCTGTCTGCGCGCCTGCACGACCCGTTTCGCTACCTGGGATTGCATCGCGATGGGTCCGGCTGGTTACTGCGTGTGTTCAACCCGCACGCAGACGCCGTCTCCGTGCGACTGCATCACGGCGCTAGCGCGCTCGAGCGCGTGCATCCAGAAGGCTTGTTCGAATGGCGCGGTGAGCAAGAACCGCCGGCGCCGTACATGCTGGCGGTCGCTCAAGGCGGACATCTGCGCGATGTGCACGATGCATTTGCGTTCGCCCCCGTGCTGAGCGGCCACGATCTGCATCTGTTCAACGAAGGCCGCCTGCTGCAGGCGTGGCGCACCTTGGGCGCGCATCCGGAACAGCGCGCCGGCGTGCGCGGCGTGCGCTTCGCCGTCTGGGCACCGAATGCCGAGCGCGTGAGTGTGGTCGGCGATTTCAATCGCTGGGACGGGCGCGTGCATCCAATGGCAGTGCATGGATCGAGCGGCGTGTGGGAGTTGTTCGTTCCCGGTCTGCGATCGGGCGAATTGTACAAATACGAATTGCGCAATCGCGACAGCGGCGAGATCCGCGTCAAGACCGATCCGTATGCGCGCGAGTTCGAAAGGCGGCCGAGCACCGCAGCGCGCGTCGCAAGCGAGCATGTCTACGCTTGGCGCGATGGCGATTGGCTGGAAGCGCGCGGAAACTGGGATTGGCTGCACGCGCCGCTGAGCATCTACGAGCTGCATCTGGGCTCATGGAAACGCCACCCCGACGGGCGCTTCTACACCTACGCCGAGATCGGCGAGCAACTGGTGCCCTACGTGAAGGATCTCGGTTTCACCCATGTCGAGCTGCTGCCGATCACCGAGCATCCGCTGGACGAATCGTGGGGCTATCAGACCACCGGCTATTTCGCCCCGACCAGTCGGTTCGGCACGCCCGATGAATTTCGCGCACTCGTCGACGCATTTCATCAGGCCGGCATCGGCGTGATTCTCGATTGGGTGCCGGGGCATTTTCCGACCGATGCGTTCGCGCTCGCGCGATTCGATGGCACTGCACTGTACGAGCACGCCGATCCGCGCCGTGGCCTGCATCAAGACTGGGGCACGCATGTGTTCAACTACGCGCGCAACGAGGTGTGCACGTTTTTGCTGTCGAGCGCGCACTACTGGCTGTCCGAGTTTCACCTCGACGGCCTGCGGGTCGACGCGGTTGCGTCGATGCTCTATCTCGACTACTCACGCAAGCCCGGCGAATGGATTCCGAATCCCGACGGCGGCCGTGAAAATCTCGATGCAATCGATTTTTTGCGCGAGTTAAACGTCATGGTGCACGAGGAATTTCCCGGGGCGCTGACCTGCGCCGAAGAATCGACCTCCTGGCCGCAGGTCTCGCGTCCTACTTACGCCGGCGGGCTCGGCTTCTCGATGAAGTGGAATATGGGATGGATGAACGATACATTGTCATACATGCATCTCGACTCGATCTTTCGCCGCTTCCACCACCAGCAGCTCACGTTCGGGCAGTTGTATGCCTACACGGAAAATTTCATGCTGCCGCTCTCGCACGATGAAGTCGTGCATGGCAAGGGTTCGCTGCTGGACAAGATGCCCGGCGACCAGTGGCGCGAATTCGCTAACGTTCGCCTGCTGCTCACCTACCAATTCGCCTGGCCCGGCAAAAAGCTCAACTTCATGGGGAACGAATTCGCGCAAGGCCGCGAGTGGCAGGCGAAGTGGGAGCTCGATTGGGGACTGCTCGCCGTTCACTGGCACGAAGGTGTGCAGCGCATGGTGCGCGATCTCAACCGCCTGCATGTCGATATTCCGGCGCTGCACGAGCTCGACTTCGAAGCCGCCGGCTTTGCCTGGGTCGACTGCAACGACGCCGACCATTCGACCGTGAGTTTTCTGCGCCGCGCGCGCGACA
>JBDTMS010000842.1:0-2446 GCA_039934195.1 Betaproteobacteria bacterium | reverse complement strand
CGCTGACCGGCTTGCTCGAGCGAATCTGCGGCGAACCGCTGCTCCCATGTCCGCTCGGCGATCCGCATGCCTATGCCCTCTATTACTACACCCGGCCAGGCGATCACATCGGCTGGCACTACGACACGTCATACTACGAGGGTCGCCGCTATACGCTGCTCATCGGCGTGATCGACGAATCATCTTGCCGCCTCGATTACGTCCTCCATACGCGAGACACCGATCGGCCCGATGAGCCGGGCTCGATCCGGATTGCGCCCGGCGGCTCGCTGTTTTTCGATGGCGACAGGCTGCGTCATCGAATCACACCGCTCGGCCAAAACGAAATGCGTGTATCGCTGACATTTGAATACGTCACCAATCCGGCTATGCGCCCGTGGCGTCGCTTCATCTCGACCATGAAAGACGCGGTAGCCTACTTCGGATTGCGGCAAGTTATCCGTAACCGCGGCGGCGTATGACGCGCGCGTCGTTTCTGCTCTTGTCGATCGGCGCAGCGGTCTTCGTTGCGCTGCTCGCATGGCAAGGTTTCGGCTCGGTTCTCTCGACGCTGATGTTCGCCGGCTGGGGGCTCCTGCTGGTGGCGGCATTTCATCTGCTGCCGCTCGCGCTGGATGCCGGCGCTATCGTTGTGTTGTTCTACCGAGCTGATGTCCGTGGCTCGATGCGCGCTGCCTTGTTTGCGCGCTGGGCGGGAGAATCGGTAAACAGCCTGCTCCCCGCGGGCCAGATCGGCGGCCCACTAGTCATGGCTCGGCACCTCATGCAGCGCGGGGCGCGGCTGGCCGACGCCGCCGCCGTGATCACTGTCAGCACAACGATGCAGGCGGCCGCGCAAATCCTGTTTGCGGTGTTCGGGCTCTGGCTGTTCGCTGCATACACCGCGCATCAGGCGCTCACCACCTTGCACACGCCAATCCTCATCGCCACGGCGGCTCTCGCGTCCGCAATCGTCGTATTCTATTGCGCGCAACGGCGCGGCCTGTTCGGCGGACTTCTGCGGATGGTAGCGAAAGCGTTCAGCGCTCGCGACTGGTCGGCATCGACGGCGCAGGCCGACGTCATCGACGCAACGGTCCGCGCGTTATATCGCAAGCACCGCAAGGTCGCCGCCAGCTTTGCGCTGAGTTTCGTCGGCTGGCTCGTCGGCACGTGCGAGGTCTGGCTTGCGCTGCGCTTTCTCGGCCACCCGGTCGACTGGCTGGACGCCTTGCTGCTGGAAAGCGTCGGGCAGGCGATTCGCGGCGCGGCGTTCGCAATTCCCGGCTCGCTCGGCGCGCAAGAGGGCGGCTACTTGTTGCTGGCGCCGCTGGTCGGGTTGACGCCCGACACCGGGCTCGCGCTTTCGCTTGCGAAGCGCGCACGCGAGCTCGCGCTCGGCGTGCCCGGCATCGTGTATGTTTACTGGATTGAACGAAACTGGCGGCGACGCGCTTCGCCAATGCCGGTTACTGACTGACTTTTGAAAAATATCTCATGCGAGCAATCCTCCTGGCTGCCGGTCGCGGCTTGCGGCTACAACAATCCATCGGCGAGCAATTTCCCAAATGCCTGTTGCGCTTCGATGGCGTCACACTGCTCGAACGGCATTTGCGGATATTGAATCAGGCGGGTGTCGCGCAAATGGTACTGGCGCTCGGGTTCCAATCCGAACAAGTCGAAGACGAGCTCGATCGCGTTGCGCGCCGGTTGCATCTCGAGGTCGTACTGAATCCGCATTGGGAGCTGGGCAGCGTGCTCACCGTGCATGCGGCCGCCGAACCGCTGACGCGCGGCGGCGATGTGCTGCTGATGGATGCCGATGTGCTCTACGACCAGCGTATCGTGACTGCGCTCACCGAAGGCGACAACGCCGACCGGCTGCTGATCGATCGCGATTTCGAAGCCGGCGACGAGCCGGTCAAGGTGTGCGTGCGCAATGGCGTGCCCGTCGAGCTGCGCAAACAACTCCCCGTTGATCTCCAATACGACCTGATCGGCGAATCCGTGGGTTTCTTCCGCTTTCGCGAAAACACGGCGCGCCGCTTGGCCGAAATCGTTGCCCACTATGTCGAAACCGGCCGCTCGAACATGCCCCATGAAGAAGCCGTGCGCGACCTGCTGCTCGAAGGCGGTCATCGATTCGACATCGCCGACGTAACCGGCGCGCCGTGGATCGAAATTGATTTTCCCAACGACGTCGACCGTGCGCGGGATGAGATCCTGCCGCAGCTGCAACCGCTTGGAGCCATGCGATGAACGCACATGAACCTGCGTTCCGGCGCGCCTCGCGCAGCGCGCGGCTGCGGCAGATGCTCCTCAGCGACGAGCTCGAATTCATCATGGAAGCGCACAACGGCTTGTCGGCGCGGATCGTCAGCGAAGCCGGCTTCCGCGCGATCTGGGCATCGGGCCTCGCCATCTCGGCGCAATACGGCGTGCGCGACAACAACGAGGCGAGCTGGAC
>JBDTMS010000841.1:0-2447 GCA_039934195.1 Betaproteobacteria bacterium | reverse complement strand
CCGCACTGTTTGCGAGTTCAAGCTAGTCGCGGTGGAGGGCGAAGAGGACTTCGAGCAACCAGTGCACCCGGATGCTCAGCGTCGCCGAATCATTCCAACGCCCGTCAAGCTCAAGGTGTGGAAGCGGGATGCAGGCAAGTGCTCCGTTTGCGGCGCAACCGACGAACTGCATTTCGATCACATTCTTCCTTTCGCCAAGGGCGGTACTTCACTCACTTCGGCGAATGTTCAGCTGCTCTGCGCGCGGCACAACATCGCCAAGAGCGATCACATCCAATGACGCCGAACCCTTCCATCGAGCCGCCGCTCATGTCAAACGTTCGGCGTCCCAGTTGCGATGATCGCAAGGCGCTTACGCTTTCTGCACTATTAACGGTGCCGGGCACCGTTTGCTTTATATGTATTCTATACATATAATAAGCATGTGGCTGCCGAGTTCGATTTAAAAAGAACGCAATTAACCTTCGAAAGCACGATGTCTCGCTAGCCGAGGGCGACGGTGTTCTGGACGATCCATTGGCGCTGACTATCGAAGACTCGTCGGCCGAGGACGAGCAACGTTTTGTGACGCTGGGTGCTAATACACTAGGCGATCTGATGGTCGTGGTATGGACCGGCCGGGGAGATAACATCCGGGTTATTTCAGTACGCAGAGCAACCGCAAAGGAACGCCGTAGTTATGAAGAAGGAGTATGACTTTTCGAAAGGCAAACGAGGAGCGGTCATCCCCACGACGGGAAAGATCCGAATTACTATTTATCTCGATGACGAGATTGTTCAAGGCTTCAAGAAGCAATCTGAGAAGACGGGAAAAGGTTACCAGACGCTGATCAATGAAGCGTTGAAGGAGTACCTGGG
Source organism: Betaproteobacteria bacterium (assembly GCA_039934195.1). Classification (GTDB taxonomy): domain Bacteria; phylum Pseudomonadota; class Gammaproteobacteria; order Burkholderiales; family SHXO01; genus SHXO01. The sequence continues at coordinate 1,589 of JBDTMS010000841.1, read as the reverse complement.
CCGCAAAGACAAGCCGTTGACTGCTGAGTTAGTTCGTAAGATTGTGCGCGAGGAACTGGCGGCCACTGAGTGAGCACCTTTTGCTGTCTGAGAAGTGACGCCGAACCAGCGCATGCAACACGCTCGAGCGCTGGATGAGACTATGAATCTCGGTAGCGTATTCCTCAGTCACTCGTCGAGAAACGCGGATTTTGAGGTAACCGTAGGGTTGGTGAAGCTCCTTGAGGGCGCGGGCCTGAATGTTCGGTGGGACAACGATCGCCTTGAGGGCGGGGACACCTTCACTGCAGAGATAGTCGAAGCGATCATCCATCAATATCACTTTGTGTTTTTACTCTCTGGCAATTCGGTGCAGTCCTCGTGGTGCAGGCGCGAGCTTGCCCGCGCAGCAGATTTGGGAAAGGCAGTAGTGCCACTGAGATTGGATGAAAGTTCCTCACGAGAAAATGCCGCTCGAGCTATCCGGGTTGCAATACATTGATCTCCGCAGAGGCGTGGGCCAGGCGTTCCCAGACATCGCTCGCGCGCTTGGTCTAGGTCTAAAAGGTACTTAGGATCCAACGAGCGACCCGTTCGCTCGGGATGACCGTCTGCTACACGCAATAACCGAACAACTACCGTACGGAGCAAGCTTTACAGGCGCTCCGAATCTCGTTCGCTTGCTTTCCAACCTTGGTCAGCGATGCTGTGAAACGGAGCGAGCGCGTGAACTATTCGCGGGCATGCTCGACAGGAGCAACTACGTTGGCTCGAAGATCGACTATCGCCGCGTTGCGGAAAATCTTTTGAAGCTCTGGCATGGGGAGTGAGCGCTCTAACCCCGGCGTCGATCGGAGCGCCAAACAAGCATGGCGCTGTTTGGTTCCCGCCGCGCTTCGCGCGCCGGCGCCCGGTCACGCCGAACGTTCGGCGTCAACCGACCGGCGCACGCAGATCATAGTATTCTTAGCATCATGAAGATAGCTACTGGAAAGGTGGTGGGCGGAAAAGTCGTGCTTGAAGGCACGGCCTTCGAGGAAGGTAGTTCCGTCACGGTCCTAGCTCGCGATGCGAAAGGCGATATCACCGTTACGCCTGAGGAGGAAGCCGAGCTTCTCCTCGCAATCGCCGAGGCAGATCGCGGCGAAATGGTCTCAGCGGAGGAAGTGCTCGCGAAACTCGCGCGTCGTCGTGGCTAGCTGAGCTGTGAGAGTCCGGGTCACGAAGCGTGCGCAAGCGCAGATTGACAGAGCCGCCGGATGGTGGGATGAGAATCGTCTACTTGCGCCCGAAGCCTTCGACGAGGATCTCGCGGAGGCTTTCTCGCTTTTGAGCGTCGAACCTGGGATCGGCGCACGGGTGATGAATGCGCGCACCCAAGGTGTGAGGCGTTTGCATCTGGCTCGAATTCACTACTTCCTCTACTACCGAATACATCGTGGAGAGGTTCACGTGCTACGCATTTGGCACACAAGCCGAGGTAGCAGCCCCGATCTGTAGGTGACGGCAGTAACGCCGAACCCTGCCCCACCGGGTAGGCCAAGCCTTGTGCGCGATTACGGCGGGCCAAACACGACGTCGACCCAATAGTTACTCGCTCGGAATCCGTT
>JBDTMS010000840.1:0-2448 GCA_039934195.1 Betaproteobacteria bacterium | reverse complement strand
AGATGATCGACGCGCAAAGCATTGTCGTCGCCAGCACTGCAACGCGCTGGTATGGGCATGAGGGGGAAATTCTGCGCTATGTGTTCTTCCACAGCGTCGCACTCGCCGCGCTGGTCGGCGTGCTGGTCATGCTGCAGGCTTATGTGTTCACCGGCATGCAGGTGATGTGACATCACGCGTCTGTGCCGGCAGTGCGTCGGCAAGACAACGCTAGCGCTACAAAAGAAAAGCCCACCTCGCGGTGGGCTTTTCTTTTTACCTCAACGATACTTCGTTACTGCGGCGTATTCGAAGACGTCGGCGCTTCGGCTTGCGGCGCAGGCGCTTCGGCGTGCGGCGCGGGGGCTCCGGCTTGCGGCGCAGGGGTTCCGGCTTGCGGCGCAGGCGCCGCGTTGCCTTCGGTCACTGCCTTCATCGATAGTCTCAGCCGACCTTTCTCATCCGCCTCGAGGATCTTCACACGCACCGACTGTCCTTCCTTCAAATGGTCGGACACGTTCTTCACGCGTTCTTCGGCGATTTGCGATATGTGCAGGAGCCCGTCTTTACCCGGCAGCACGCTCACGATCGCACCGAAATCCAGCAGCTTGAGAACCGTACCATCGTAGATCCGGCCGACTTCAACTTCGGCTGTGATCTCCTCGATGCGCTTCTTCGCGGCCAGTCCGCCTTCGGAATTCACGCAAGCAATAGTAACGGTACCGTCTTCGCCGATGTCGATAGTCGTGCCGGTTTCCTCGGTGATCGCGCGGATAACCGCACCGCCTTTGCCGATCACGTCGCGAATCTTCTCGGGCTTGATCTTGATCACAATCATGCGCGGGGCGTACGCCGAAATTTCCGTGCGCGGCGTTTCCAGCGCTTGCTTCATGAACGAAAGGATATGCAATCGTCCCTCGCGCGCTTGGCTCAACGCCACTTGCATGATCTCTTTCGTGATGCCCTGGATCTTGATGTCCATCTGCAGCGCGGTAACGCCACGCTCGGTTCCGGCGACTTTGAAATCCATATCGCCCAGATGATCTTCATCGCCCAGGATGTCGGACAACACGGCGAATCGATTGCCGTCTTTGATCAGTCCCATCGCGATGCCCGCCACGTGATTCTTGAGCGGCACGCCGGCATCCATTAGCGCCAGACAACCGCCGCACACCGACGCCATCGAGCTCGAGCCGTTCGACTCAGTAACTTCCGACACTACACGCATGGAATAACCGAACTCTTCCGGCGTCGGCAAGACTGCAATAAGTGCGCGCTTGGCGAGACGGCCATGACCAACCTCGCGGCGCTTCGGCGTTCCAACACGGCCGGTTTCACCAGTCGCATACGGCGGCATGTTGTAGTGGAGCATGAACCGCTCGGTGTACTCGCCCATCAGAGCGTCGATAATTTGCTCGTCGCGCGCAGTTCCCAGTGTCGCAACTGCTAGTACCTGGGTTTCGCCTCGCGTGAACAGCGCCGATCCGTGCGCCCGCGGCAACACGCCGGAGCGAATTGAAATCGGCCGCACCGTGCGAGTGTCGCGCCCATCGATGCGCGGCTCGCCATTAAGTATCTGCCCTCGCACGATGGACGCCTCGAGCTCGCCGAAAATTGTCTGCACGAGTTGCTCGTCGACCGGCTCGCTCGCGTCGATCACGAGCTGTTTGATGGCTTGATCGCGTGCGGCGGAGATTTTCTCGGAACGCGACTGCTTCTGGCGCGTACTGTAGGCTTCTTGTAGAGCTGAGCCGGACAATGCGGCGATCTGATCGACCAGTCCGCGATGTTTCTCTGGCGCAGTCCAATCCCACAGCGGTTTGCCCGCTTCGTCGACCAACTGATTGATCAGGTCGATCACCAGCTGCATCTGGTCGTGGCCGAAGACTACCGCGCCAAGCATGATTTCCTCGGAGAGTTCCTGCGCCTCAGATTCCACCATCAGCACCGCTTGCTGCGTTCCAGCGACGACCAAATTGAGCTGCGACTGTTTCAGTTCGGTTGCGGTGGGATTGAGAACGTATTCGCCGTTTACGTAACCGACGCGCGCGGCGCCGATCGGGCCATCGAACGGAATGCCGGACAGACCGAGAGCCGCCGACGCGCCGATCAAAGCCGGAATGTCGGCATCGATCTCGCTGTTGGAGGACATAACGGTGGCGATGACCTGCACCTCGTTATAAAAACCTTCCGGAAACAGCGGACGTATCGGCCGGTCGATCAGGCGCGATGTCAGCGTTTCTTTTTCCGACGGGCGCCCTTCACGCTTGAAGAAACCGCCAGGTATTTTCCCGGCCGCGTAGGTGCGCTCCATGTAGTCGACGGTAAGCGGGAGAAAATCCTGCGAGGGTTTCACCTCTTTTTTCCCGACCACGGTAACCAGCACACAAGTGTCGTCCACGGTGACCATGACTGCACCGTGCGCTTGCCGCGCGATCTCCCCGGTTTCCAGGGTTAGCGTGTGGCGTC
>JBDTMS010000839.1:0-2455 GCA_039934195.1 Betaproteobacteria bacterium | reverse complement strand
GGGTACCGACGCCGCGCGGTTATCGCTTCTTCGTCGATACGCTGCTGACGGTGCGTCCGCTCGATCGCGGCGAGATCGATCAGCTCGAAGGCGGCCTGCATCATGACAACACACAGATGCTGGTGCAATCGGCCTCGCAGGTGGTCTCGAAGTTGACGCGCTTCGCAGGCATCGTGATGACGCCGCGCCGCAAGGCGGTCAGCTTTCGCCAGATTGAATTCCTGCGACTGTCGGACAAGCGCCTACTGCTGATCATCGTTGCACCCGATGGCGACGTGCAGAATCGCATCATCTTTACCGAGCGGGCTTACTCGCCGTCCGAGCTCACCGAGGCCGCCAATTTTCTGACGCAAAATTATGCCGGCCTCACGTTCGACCAAATTCGCGATCGTCTACGCGACGAATTGCAGCGCTTGCGCGATGACATGACGCAGCTGCTGACGCGCGCGGTCGAGGCCGGCAGTGAAGCGATGGCCGAGACGCCGGACGCCTATGTACTATCCGGCGAGCACAATCTCCTGCACGTGCATGACTTATCGTCGAATATGGCGAGCTTGCGGCGGTTGTTCGATTTGCTCGAGCAGCGCACCGGCCTGCTGCAGCTGCTGGAAATGGGCAGCCGCGCCGAAGGCGTCCAGATTTATATCGGCGGCGAGTCCGGCCTGGTGCCGCTCGACGAATGCACCGTGGTCACTGCGCCGTACGAAGTCAACGGCGATGTCGTCGGCACGGTCGGCGTGATCGGGCCGACTCGCATGGCGTACGAGCGCGTCATCCCGATCGTGGAGATCACCGCGAGGCTGCTCTCCAGCGCTCTCGCACAGCGCGCGAAAGCGATCGAGTGATACGGGCGCGATTAGCGCCGCCGATCGCGAGGACGCTTTCGACAGCTCTCCCATCGTCGGTCACGCCGCTGCCCATGCCGAGCCTGCAGCGACCATCGCGTTCTCATGTTCGCGCCTGAGCCCGCTTTCAAGCACGGCAGTGTCGCTCGGGTCGGCGTGCTATTGGTCAATCTGGGCACGCCGAAAGCGCCGACAGCGCAAGCCGTCAAACCCTACCTGAGCGAGTTTTTGTCCGATCCGCGCGTAATCGAGATTCCGCGTGCAGTGTGGCTGCCGATCCTGCATGGCGTCGTGCTGAACGTGCGCCCGAAACAATCGGCTGCCAAGTATGCGCAGATCTGGACCGCCGAGGGCTCGCCGCTGAAAGTGCATACGCAGCGGCAGGCCAATCTGCTGCGCGGCTACCTGGGGGAGCGGCTTAAATTTCCGCTGACGATCGAGTGGGCAATGCGCTACGGCACACCATCGATTTCAGACAAGATCTGGAAACTGCACGAGCAAGGCTGCGATCGGCTGCTGGTATTGCCGCTGTATCCGCAGTATTCCGCGAGTGCGACCGGCACCGTGTATGACGCGGTATTCGCAGCGCTTGCGCGCCTCCGCAACGTACCTGCGCTGCGCATCGTGCGTAATTTTCACGACCATCCGGGCTACCTTCACGCGCTGGCGCAAAACATCAAAGACTACTGGACTGCGAATGGCCGCGGCGAAAAACTGGTGATGAGCTTCCATGGCTTGCCGCGCTATACGCTCGATCGCGGCGATCCATACCACTGCGAATGCCACAAGACCGCGCGGCTGCTGGCCAACGCGCTTGGGCTGCACGCCGATCAGTACCTGGTGACGTTCCAGTCCAGGTTCGGCCGGACCGAGTGGCTGAAGCCCTACACGATCGATGTGATGAGCACGCTCGGCAAGCAGAACCTCAAACGCGTGGATGTCGTCTGCCCCGGCTTCGTATCCGACTGTCTGGAAACGCTCGAAGAGATCGCGATCGAGAACAAAGCCGTGTATCTGAAAGCCGGTGGCGGCCAGTTTCACTACATCCCCTGCTTGAACGAGCGCGACGGCTGGATCCAGGCTTTGCTGGCGATCACGCTGGCAAATCTGCAAGGCTGGCTGAGCGGAGAACCCGACCCGGGTGAGCTTGCAGCCAGCCGTCAGCGAGCCACCGGGATGGGCGCCCGCGCCTGAGCCGGAATCCGCGCCGCATCCGTGTAACGCCCGCGCTTCGCGAGTCCTGAGGCTTGAAACGCAAGGCCATGCCCCCATCTCGGCAATGGCTTTCTAGGAGACTCGCATGGCAAACGAACCCCGCTTCTCGGCAGACCAAGCTGAGAACGCCAGAGCCGACGAAGCTGAGGCTTCCAGCAACGGCACAAACTCGAACACGCCCGAACACCTGCAGGACAGCCTGCGCAAGGCTGAGCAGCAGGCGCAAGAGCACCATGACGCCTGGCTTCGCGCCAAAGCGGAGGCCGACAATGTACGCAAACGCGCACAGGCCGACATCGCAAACGCGCACAAATATGCCCTGGAGAATTTCTCCAACGCACTGTTACCGGTCAGAGATAGTCTCGAGGCCGGCCTCGCGGTCGACCGCTCGACCT
>JBDTMS010000838.1:0-2461 GCA_039934195.1 Betaproteobacteria bacterium | reverse complement strand
CGGCCTGCTCGCCGCCGGTTGGCGGCTGCTCAAACGAGCTATTATTCTACGTAACCAGTACCCGGCGCCGGTAGCAACCCCTAACAGTGCGCACCCGACATCCAAAGTCCCCTATCGGTCATTGAGTAAACTGACAGAAAACTATGGCCCCCTTGCTGGCCGCTGCCGCGATACTCGTCGTCAGCCCCGCCGGTTTCGCAGGCGTCGACCCGCCCACGACGCATCACAGCTATTCAGTCGGGGCAAAGATCGCCTCGCCCGCCAAGCAAACGGACGATCAGCAGAAGAAAGACGACGAGACGGCAAAGGAGGATCGGCAAGAGCCTCGCCAGCAAGACGACAAGCGCTAACCGCCGAGCGGTTACCGGCAGGCAGGGCGCGCCCCTGCCTTTTTCTTTTTCGCGCGACTCGCGATTGCATACATCGCGGACCAGCCTTCTTGGCAGGCTGGTCTGCGATACGTCGACCCGCGTTCGGCGAATTCATTTCATCGATGGAGTGCCTATGAGCGCGGTCCACGTTACCGTCGCAGCCGTGGTCGAAGTGCGGGGCGAGTTCCTGCTGGTCGAGGAGGAAACCGACGATGGCGTTCGCTTCAATCAGCCGGCGGGACATCTGGAGCCCGGCGAGTCGATCGTCGACGCCGCGATCCGCGAGACCCTGGAAGAGACGGCATATCGATTTTCACCTGCTGCCCTGATCGGAATCTATCGTTGGCAGCGCGCGGAAAAGGATCTGACCTACGTGCGCTTTGCTTTTTCTGGAACAGTAACCGGGCCTGAGCCCGGCCGGGCATTGGACGCTGGCATTGTGCGCGCCGTTTGGCAGCCGTTGGAATCGATCCGGGCCGGGACCGCGTTACATCGCAGCCCGCTGGTACTGCAGTGCGTAGAAGATTATCTAAGCGGGCACCGCTATCCGCTGGCGTTGTTGATTGACCGCGATTGATCGGAGCGCGAGGTGGCTCAGAAGAGAGTAATCGTAGGGATGTCGGGCGGCGTCGACTCCTCGGTGGCCGCATGGTTGCTGAAGGAACAAGGGTTCGAGGTTATCGGCCTGTTCATGAAGAACTGGGAGGATGATGACACGGACGAATATTGCACATCGCGCGAAGACCTGGTCGATGCGGTTTCGGTTGCAGATCGGCTCGGGATCGACATCGAGGCGGTAAATTTTTCCGCGCAGTATCGCGAGCGCGTGTTCGCTAATTTCCTATCGGAATATCGCGCCGGGCGCACGCCGAATCCCGATGTCCTGTGCAATTCGGAAATCAAGTTCAAGGCTTTCCTCGATCATGCGCTCGAGCTCGGCGCAGACTTCATCGCGACCGGTCACTACGCCAGGGTCGAGCGCGATGGCGATCGCGTGCAACTACAGAAAGCAGCCGACACGAGCAAGGATCAAAGTTATTTTCTATATCGACTCAACCAGGCACAGCTTTCGAAAACTCTGTTCCCGCTTGGCGATTGGCTCAAACGCGACGTTCGCGAGCTAGCGCGCAAGCTCGAGCTGTCGATCCACGCCAAGCGCGACAGTACCGGAATCTGCTTTATCGGCGAGCGGCCCTTCCGTGAGTTTTTAATGCGCTACTTGCCGACCTCGCCGGGACCGATCGAATCGCTCGACGGCAAGATGCTCGGCACACATCAAGGCCTGATGTACTACACCATTGGTCAGCGCCAGGGCTTGGGGATCGGTGGCGAGGGCGACGCCTGGTATGTTGCTGGCAAAGACATCGCGGGCAATCGGCTGCTGGTCGTACAGGGGCACGATCATCCCGCGCTGTGCAACACGAAGCTCACTGCCGGCCAGCTCACCTGGGTAGCAGGTGATCCACCTGACGACAGCCGCTCATATGCGGCGAAAACACGCTATCGCCAGGCCGATGCATCCTGCGTGATGACGCGGCTGACCAGCGACGCGTGCGATATCGAGTTCGCAACCGCGCAATGGGCGATTACCCCCGGTCAGTCGGCAGTGCTGTACGACGGCGAGCGCTGCCTCGGGGGCGGCATCATCGCCTAAGCTGCTGAACAAGGCTGCCGCGCTTCCGTATTTGCGGCTCAGCATTGGCTGCATGGCGGCATGTTAGAATTCAGTCCCAATACCGTTCGGTGTTTCATGGCTCTGACGCCCCTTACGCTGGCTCCGCTTACTGCGCTCTCACCGCTCGATGGGCGCTACTTCAAAAAAGTTGCAAGCCTGAGCGACACCTTCAGCGAGTTCGGTCTCATCCGCCTGCGCTTGCGCGTCGAGCTCGAATGGCTCAAAGCCCTTGGTCGCGAGACAGCAATCGCAGAAGTGCCCGCGTTCTCACCGTCGGCAATGGAAGAACTGGAGCGCGTCGCCGCGACTTTCTGCCTCGAGGATGCCGAGCAGGTCAAAGCGATCGAGACGCGCACCAATCACGATGTAAAAGCGCTCGAGTATTGGATCAAAGAGCGCCTCGCCAGTAATACCG
>JBDTMS010000837.1:0-2464 GCA_039934195.1 Betaproteobacteria bacterium | reverse complement strand
GCGGTACCGCGGTCGAGGTCATTCGCGACCGGGCAGTTGGCCTGCCGCCTCTGAATATGGTGTTGGCGCGCGAGCTGATTTCGCGAACGCGAGTGGCGAGGTTGCTGGCCGGTTATCGCGATCATCCCCCGGCAGATGCCGATGCCGTTTGTCGCACGCTGATTCAGGTTGCGCACTTGATAGCGGACATACCGGAAATCGCCGAGCTGGATATCAATCCGTTGTTGGCCGACGAGTCTGGTGTGCTGGCGCTCGATGCGCGCATTGCGCTCTACGCATCAGATAGCGTCAGGGCCGATCGCTGCAGCATTCGACCCTATCCGGTCGAACTGGAGGAATGGATCACCTGGGACGGGCAGCGGATGCTGATGCGCCCGATCAAGCCGGAGGACGGCCCGCAGCATGTCGAATTTTTCAACGCACTCGATCCCACCGATGTTCACTTCCGCATGTTCATGATGCAGCGCGAGCTGCGACCCTCGCAACTCGCGCGCTTTACGCAGATCGATTACGACCGGGAGATGGCTTTCATCGCCACGAGACCGTTAGGCGATGGGCGCTGGCAAACTTTGGGGGTGGCACGTGCGATAGCAGATCCGGATGGCGTGCGCGCCGAGTTCGCGATTGTCATTCGTTCGGACATCAAAGGGCGCGGACTGGGAACGCTTCTGTTTCGAAAATTGCTCGACTGTCTTCGCGATCGCGGCATCATCGAAGTCGTCGGCGAAACGTTGTCCGAGAATCATCGTCTACTCGCATTGGTGAAGCGTTTCGGCTTTGCGTGCGCGTCGTCGCCGGGTACCGGTGTCGTGGCACTGCGGCTGCAGCTCAAAGATACGAGATGATCGGCCCGGGCTGCGCCGAGGACAATCGAGTAAGCGATGATGTGCGCAATGCGCCATCAATTGACCTGCGTCAACTGTCATACACTGGGCGTGCCGTATTCGGCACGGTTGCGCGGCCGCTACATGAATCGTCAAGAGGATGAACTGTGTACAAGAGAATTTTGCTGCCCATTGACGGCTCGCGGGTGTCGCGTAAAGCGGTCAAGCAAGGCATCGCGTTCGCCAAATCAGTCGGCGCCACGATCGTCGGTTTCTTTTCACCGCCGGATTATCGTAGCGTCATGTACTCGGAATACATTCCAGCGGCTTTTGTATCCCAGAAAGAGTTCGACGCGCAAGTCCGGCAAGTAGCCGAAAAACAACTGCGCACGGTCAGAACCGCCGCCACCGAAGCCGGCGTTCCTTACGAAGAGCTCTATGAGGCGAGCGTGGCGCCTTGGCAAGCGATTATCGGCGCCGCGAAGAAGAAAAAGTGCGACCTGATTTTTATGGGGTCGCATGGGCGCAGCGGTCTTACCGCCGTCATCCTCGGCAGCCAGACGAGCAAGGTGCTCACGCATTCGAAAATTCCGGTGCTGGTGACGCGCTGATGAGAAAGCGCACAGCGTGCCGTATCGTCATCATTCAAGGGCATCCCGACCCTCGGCCTGGTCATCTTGGACATGCGCTTGCGCAGGCATACGCGACCGGTGCGACCCGGGCGGGGCATGATGTCAAAGTCATCGACGTTGCGTTGCTTGAGTTCCCGCTACTGCGGAGCAAGCAAGACTGGGAAACCCGAGATCCGCCCGAACCCCTTCGTGATGCGCAGCGTACGATCAGTTGGGCGGATCATCTCGTTATTTGTTACCCGCTCTGGCTCGGTTCGATGCCGGCCTTGTTGAAAGCATTCTTCGAGCAGGTGTTCCGGCCGGAGTTTGCTGTCGCAAAGCCGGCAAGCGGTAACCTCTGGAAGAAACTCCTGGTTGGGAAGAGCGCTCGCATTGTAGTGACGATGGGAATGCCGGCGTTCGTGTACCGCTGGTATTTTCTTGCGCACAGCCTGAGAAGCCTTGAGCGAAACATACTTCGTTTTAGCGGCATTGGCCCGATCACGACTAGCCTCTTCGGTCTCGTCGAGGCAAATAACGATGCTCGACGACAAAAATGGCTCGCGAAGATGCATGCGCTCGGTGAGCGAGCGATTTAGATAGCGTTTTCGCAAACGGCCTCGCGCTCCTTTCGTCATCTTGCACGAGGGCTGTACATACGACGAACCGGTCGGGTCGCTGAAGAAGCAAGTTACGACGGCGAGGGTATCGGCCAGTTTGATCGATCAGCGCGGTCCCTATGCGTCACGGACGATTCGCGAAGATTACGAATCACTCTCCCATCCCGATCGATTGGCCACGTTCGCGAACAGGTCCAACGAACGGAATCGTGCAGCGGTCCAGTTCGTGACGACGGTAATTCGCCATGCTCGAATGAGAGCCAGCCGGCTGTTCGAGATGGGCAGCCGAAACAGCGCTTTTTCCATTAGCGTCGATCAACGCTCCCAAAGCTTGCGCCAACCCGCATGGCCCAGCCGCCGCAGCGTCTCGACGTTCTTGCTGTAGATGGATGCCGAATCGGCGGTGTCG
>JBDTMS010000836.1:0-2465 GCA_039934195.1 Betaproteobacteria bacterium | reverse complement strand
GAAACGCTGGTCATCGCAGACGAAACCTGCGATGGCGAGATGTGCGCGACGGATTTGCTGGGACAAGCCGAGCACGGACCGAATTCGCCGGCAATCCTGCTCACCAATTCCGAGCAGCTCGCGCGAGCGACGCTGACGGAAATCGAAAAACAGTTGCAGACCCTGTCGACTGCCGCCGTTGCGGGTCAGGCTTGGAAAGACTACGGTCAGATTATCGTGTGCGACACGTATGAAGAGATGGTGCAGGAAGCCGATCGTATTGCCTCCGAGCATGTGCAGGTGATGACCCGGGATCCGCAATATTTTCTCGACAACATGACCAACTACGGCGCGCTGTTTCTCGGTCCGGAAACCAACGTGTCCTTCGGCGATAAAGTCATCGGCACCAATCACACGCTGCCGACGCGCAAGGCCGCGCGCTACACCGGCGGATTGTGGGTCGGGAAATTCATGAAGACGTGTACTTACCAGCGCGTTGCACCGGAAGCGTCCGCGATGATCGGTGAATACTGCTCGCGCTTGTGTGCAATCGAAGGTTTCGCGGGGCACAAAGCGCAGGCCGACTTGCGGGTTGCACGTTATGGTCATCTGCAAGACGCAAAACACCGCTGAGCGCGATGACTGCGAGCGACATGCATGAACGAGTGGTCGTAGTAACCGGCGGGTCCGGTGGCATCGGCTCGGAAATTTGCCGGCAATTCGCCGCCGCCGGCGCGACGCTCGTGTTCACCTATCGCAATAGCGAGCCTGCAGCAAAGCGCTTGGTCGGAGAATTGTCCGGCGGCGGCCATTGGGCGCATCGGCTTGCAGTCGACGACAGCGCTGGATTGAATGCGCTCGCGGCAGCGGTGAAAACGAAGGCCGGGCGTTGCGACGTGCTGGTGAATTGCGCTGGGATGACGCGTTTCGTCCCGCACGCCGATCTGGATGCGCTCGACGATGAGCTCATCGATCAGATCTTTCGCACCAACTGGCGCGGCGCGTTCGCTGCCGTGCGCGCATTTCGGCCGTTGCTCAAAGCAGGTGGCGCCGGACTCGTAGTCAACATCTCGTCGATCGCAGGCGCGACCGGCATGGGCAGCAACGTTGCCTATTGCGCGTCGAAAGCGGCGCTGGATTGCATGACCAAATCGCTGGCGCGCGCGCTGGCACCGGAAATTCGCGTGGTCTCGGTGTCGCCGGGTCTGGTCGACACCGAATTCGTCAGGAACCTCGATCAAAGCTGGCGCGACGAGCAAGCACAGCGCACGCCGCTCAAGCGATTGGCAACGCCAGCCGAAGTAGGTGCAGCGGTGCTCGTTATGGCAACCACGCTGACCTATGCAAACGGTTGCATCATTCCGATCGATGGCGGGCGCCCGTTAAGCTGACAGCACGCCAAACGCGCGTTGTTTCGCGCCCATGCCGGAACTTCGAGGTACCGATCTCATGCTGCAACACCGAATGCAAACCAGTCTCTTCTTGCGGCGCGTTGCGGTGATCGCTGCCGCTTGTATGTTCGGATTAGACGCCGCCGCGGACCAGACGGCCGCCGATCCCTATGCACAAGTTAAAACCGAGCGCCATGAAATGGTCGAGGGCCTGGTGCGCACGATGACCGCGCAGATCGAATCAGGCAAAGGCTCCGGCGTTGAACTGGCGGAAGCGTATCGCCATCGTGCGATTGCGTACAACTATCTTCTCGACTATCGCGCCGCGCTGGCGGATTTCGATCATGCGATCGAGCTGAATCAACTCGACGCGGGCTACTACGAAGATCGCGCGATCTCATATCTGAAGCTGCGCGAGTTTCACAAGGCCAACACCGATCTGGAGATGGCGCTGGGCTTGGACAGCAAGCGCGCGTCGGCACGGCGCGAAAAAGGTCGCATGGCCGCATATCAAGGCGAATTCCAGCAGGCCAGCAACGAATTCCTGCGCGCACTATCGGGGACCAGCGGCGAAGCGACGGTGTACGGCGCAATCTGGTTGCACATTGCACTGAATCGCGCCGGCCGCGGTACGCAAAGCCCGCTCAAGGCGATCACCAAGCCGCTCGACGCACAAACGTGGCCTTGGCCTGTCGTGCAAATGCTGCTCGGAAAAACGACGCCGCAAGATGCGATCGATGCGGCGACGAAGGTGCCATCGGAGGACGCTTTACTGCGGCTGTGCGAAGCTAATTTCTACGCGGGCGAGCAGTACTTGATTCAAGGCGACCGCGAACGCGCGCGTGCCGCATTCGAGGCCGCGAAGGCGACGCAGATCACGGACTTCGTCGAATATGACTGGGCCGTTCGCGAGCTCGAGCAGCTCGACGTTCACTAGAATAACTACCGCCAAGGTTTACTAGAATAACTACTACCAAGGTTTAGCAGCGCCGGGGTTCAGCAGACGCAACGCCAGAGCCGGGGTACAACGGGAAGCAAGATGGCAGACAGCAGTACGCTCTACGACGACGTGATTCTCGATCACATCAAAAACGC
>JBDTMS010000835.1:0-2469 GCA_039934195.1 Betaproteobacteria bacterium | reverse complement strand
TGACGCCGAGAAGGCTGAGTGCATCATTGCGTGGGATATCACCGAACCGCTGTACATAGTCGGCGAGGTGCGAAGCGAGCATCGCGCGGACTCCGCAACCTGTTCTTTGCTGAGTTCGTTGACGAGCTTAGCAGCGAGCGAGTAGCACTCCTTGAAATCGTCGAAGTCGGCCATAGCGCCCTCACGGCTTCTTTGTTGCGTAAACGATAGTAGCTGCGCCAGATCGGATACCGTGCAATTCGTCGGGCAACGCATACCCAATTTCTAATTGGAGGCTGCATTGGAGACGGCAGTTAACGTGTGAAGTCTGACGCGGTCTGCTGCCGGCTACAAGCCCAACGCGCCGGAACGCCGTCCGTGCCGTGCACGCTGTCGAGCAAGGACGCTCTCACGGTATGCGTGACGACATGATCGCATCCGACCACTGCACAACAATCCAACCCAGCTTTTTCGTATGGGCTTCCCAAAACGTTGGTTGAGGGCGGCAGCTCGTCTGCTTCGTACGCCACGCGGCAGAGGAACACCCACCACCGCGGTCCAACGAGACACGGCGCGCCCCTTTTGGAACGAACGGCTTTACCTCGCGCTCAAGTCTCGATGAAAGGACATCAGTGCTTCGCGTTCATACTCTTCGGCCACCTGAAGAACTTCGATTTCATATTCAGAGATGTGGCGCAGTATCGCCTGCTCAACGAGATCACGGAGTCTGTCCGGATGTATCGCGTCGAGCTCAACAGAGTCGGCATAACCAAACGCCTTCGCACGCGAATCGGATTGCTTGGTTGGCCGCGTCGGTAGATTCCACTCACTGATTTGCCACGGCAGTACGGCGAGCCGCTCAAAGTGAATTTCGGCATCAGGTGCTAGCTCGCTAAGCGTTTCTTCGATTTTCTTAGCGGCGTTTACGCCCGAGGGATCATGGTCTCCTAGATGAAATATGTAGGCGGGCTTGCGCAATCCAGCGATGTGCTCGGCCGCTCCATATAGAAAAGACAGCGAGGAATAACCGCGCGCGACCATCAAGGGTACATCGTAGGTCTGAGTCACCGGATATATCACGCCAGCTAGCGCATCTTTCTCCAGCCACACTTCCACGTACGCATCGGCGCTTTGCCATAGGGCACGACGATAGTGTTCCGCAGTACGTTTGATTGCATCGGCTAAACTATTGTCGGTGGTTGGTTTGCGTCTCCACCGCGTGTAGTCATCAATCCAATCCCACGGCAGAATCTTTTCCCGCCGCAGTTTCGCGTACATGCGCTGAACCTTTTCATAACCATCTTCGGTTTTATCGACAACTCCCGCGATGGCGGCTTGATAAAAACCTTGTCGCACGGTCATCGGGTTGCTCCGCGCGGCGATCGGTATAGCGCTGCCGCTCGTTCGTGCATGTCAGCGTTTGTCGCCCGCTTAACTGGATTTTGTGCGACTAGCCGCATAAATCGAGGACCGAATGACGAAGCCTAGAACAACGGGTCTCGTATGAAGGATTGCCGCGCATAGCATGTAGTATCACAGCGACTCGCTGGCTCATTCGCCATTACTCGCGCGATCATACGCATCTGCGTACAGCGCTGAGTCGACACTTTGGTCGATCTGCTTGGGTGAAACCGACGAAACCGACGAAACCGATTCCACCCGCCACGCTTCGGCCGAACGGCGGCCACTTGCACGGACAAAGCGACGGCCATTCACGCGCCGACCTTCGTGACGCCTGATCCACCAACCCAACTTGCGACGGTTAATTTCGCCGCGTTCGCCTGCGATGTCTTCGATAACCTCGCGCAACTCGCTAGAATGATCGAACGGCCCGTTTGCTACACCTACAGCCTCCCGCACCCGCGCTGGAGCCGAGCCAAATGCCGCTTCCCAAGCACCCAGCAATCGCGTCAGAATTTCCAGCTCCGGATCTGTGGCGACCGCTTCGAATAAAGATTCTGCTGGATCCGACAAGCCCAGCCAAAGCAACGGCTGTCGACATAAGTCCGACCAGGCACCGTAACCTGCGACCGCTCTGCAGGTGGCCTTCGGCATTCCCGCAGCGATGTAAGCCATGATGATGGTCAATACCGCCGAGACGTACCGATTGCGGTCGCGCAGCAGCTCCTCAAGCAACTCGGGCCGGTTAAACGTGCGCGTGGCTGGCACCTCGTAGCCAGGATCGAGGTGAATGGTGATGCAGCGCCGAGTCATATCCTGCACCGGGCCTACGTTATTGCCGCTCGATAGAAATAAGGTGCGGGTGCTTGCGCTCGCGGTCTTGGAAACGCCGAGAATGCGGCCGCTCAAATACTCTGAGGTCAACGCGGTGCATAAGCTCCTATGTGCGGTCAGATCGCCCGTGAGATTGTCGAAAACAATCACCGCAGGGGCTCGCAGCAGCTCAGCGAGAAGAAACTTGCGGCACTCCTCATCCTCGCTGGGGAACGTGGTCGGCGCTCCTTGCTGTGGTGTTGCAAAACCGGTGAT
>JBDTMS010000834.1:0-2471 GCA_039934195.1 Betaproteobacteria bacterium | reverse complement strand
GCGATTCAATGGCGGGTATTCGATATCTAGAAACCGCCTCGCTTGCCATGCGATGTGATCTTCTACCTCCGTATCTGAAAGTGCCCGCCCGTTCCAGGGTATCGAGAACGCCTTCAAAAATGTCGTGACCGGTACGGCTGGTTCTAGCTGTAGCTTGAACTCCACCGTCGCTGTTGCGTGATCCGCAGACCGCTCGACGCCGATGCATTTGAATGTGCGTTGCATGGATGCCTATATACGCCTTTGAGCGATCGGAACACCCCGTCGGTCGCAACATGCAGGCGATGCTCAGCGGGGCAAAGCCGAGTACACGCCCTCCGATGGGGTGCGCGTGCGCTTTACGTTCAAGCGATTGCGCCGAGTTCCGAGGCTGCGATCGCAGTCACCCACGCACAGCAGGCGCTCGAGCCCGAGGAAATGTGGCGACGAACTGACTGCCGAGTCCAGTCCCCGCACTGCTCGCAACGATGTGACCGGCATGCGCTCTGACTAATTCGCGCACCACCGTAAGCCCGATACCCAGACCAACACCATTGCAGATGATAGCGTGTGCCTCCTGTACGAACGGGTCGAAGATTTTCTCCAACGCCTCGGCCGTAATGCCGATACCGCTGTCGGACACGGTCATTACGACGGTATCGTCAACGAGCATCACCGAGAGCTCGATCTCGCCGCCAACTGGTGTGTACCTTGACGCGTTGTCCAGTAGGTTGCTGAGGATTTGCGCGAGAGCCAATGGGTCGCCATGTAATTCCAGCGCGCTCGAGGGCACATGCACGCCGAAGTGCTGCAGGTGCATGTCCATCCTAGGCCGGCAGGCACTCACGACCTCCTGAATGATTCCGGTCATTTCTACCACCCGGGGATCCGACTGGACACTATGCGCGCGTGATATACCGCGCAGGTCACCGACAAACAGTAACATTTGCCCAACGTGCTCTTCGATGATCGCTTGTACGCGACGCAGAAGCGGCTCATCCGCACGAACCCGGCCCAACGATCCGGCAGCATTCCGAACGGGCGTCATCGGGTTGCGCAACTCGTGCGCGAGCACGCTCATAAGTTCGGTCTGCCGGCGCCGCGCTTGCCCTGCGGCGGCGCGCAGCTCTTCAGGACTGAGAGCACCCCGTACCAGCTCCTCGTTTGATTCTCGCAAATGCGCGGGCTGGCGCTCGTGTGCGCTTAGTGCCTGTAGTAGCTCATGGTGGGTCAATGGTGCCGTCAGCGACTGGGCTGGCGGCTGTTCCAGGCCACTCCCACTTCCTGGCTCCTGGCCATGGAACACGAATTTGCCGAGGCCGTTCCGCTTCGCGTGATACATAGCGGCATCCGCTCGATCGATTAGCATGTCAGCGCCCTCACCGTGGTCAGGATAGACGCTGATGCCGATGCTCGCCCTGATGCGAAGCACATGATCGCCCACGCGGGTCGGCGCGCTGATTGCTGCGATAAGTTTGTTCGCGATCGAGATTGCATCGGACGCCAGCGACACCTCGTCCAGTAGGATCAGGAATTCATCGCCGCCGTGCCGGCTCACCGTGTCCACCGCGCGAACCGAAGCGGCCAGGCGACGAGCCGTTAGCTGAAGCACGTAGTCGCCGACCGCATGGCCAAATGTGTCGTTTACCTGCTTGAAGTTATTGAGGTCGAGGAACAGTAGCGCCAACCGCCCGCGATGTCGCTTTGCATTGCCGATGGCATGGGCGAGCCGATCGAGCAGCAGCACGCGATTTGGCAGGTTCGTCAGTGAATCCAGTTCAGCCGACCGGGACACCTCTTTTAGCGCCTGTGAGGCTGTCTCGGCGTAGCTCTGGGCGCACAGTGTGGCGAGCACCAGCTGCTCATTGACCTCGACGAGCTGTACCGCTTGGCTGCTGGCAAGATGGCTTTTTGCCTTCACCACGGCTTGCTGTAACTCGATCAGCACGGCACGCGCCACCTCGGCTTGCGCCTGCAGCTGGACGAGCTCACGAGAGGCCTTCGCCACTATGTTCGCGCTTCGTTCCGGGAATTCGTTCATGGCGGACCTAGCGCTTCTATCCTCGAGGTATGGTGGCCCAGGTCCGGCGCTTCAGTCGCGCGCTTATTCGTTGGCCGCCCGCCGAGCAGTCCTTCTTGATCGACCAGCGTCTCATCGACGTGAATGCCGTCGTCTTGAACGCTAAACAGTCGCAGCTCATCCGAATGTGCGCTCGCACGCAATTTGACCACGACCATGACGCGCAGTAACTTGCTGTCGACCTCGACGTATCGCTGAACGATAATTGCGTCGGTTAAAAATGCAGTGCCATAGGGGCTGAAGCGCAGCTCGGTGTAGCGATCTTCCAGCTTCGAAGTGATCATGACAGTGACGCCTTCGGCTGCCAACGCGGTCACCAGACGCAGCATCGATTCGCGAAATTCGGAGCGGAACGTCGGCGCTAAGGCGAGCTCGAAGCCGGATAACGAATCGATCACCACGCGGCTTGCCT
>JBDTMS010000833.1:0-2473 GCA_039934195.1 Betaproteobacteria bacterium | reverse complement strand
TCACCAACAACTATCTAAAAGAATGGCTGGGCGATCGCACCTACTACCGCATGCAGCTCACCGGCACGCAGACCGACAATCCGGATCAGCGCGTGGCGGAAGACTTGAAGATCTTCGTCGACGAAACGCTGAATCTGTCGGTTGGACTGCTCAACGCTATCGTCACACTGGTGTCGTTCGTGGGCGTGCTCTGGGTGCTATCCGGACCGCTGACGGTGCCGATGGGTGAATATCAGATCGTGATTCCCGGCTACATGGTGTGGGCAGCATTGCTCTATGCGGTCGCCGGTAACGTCTTGACGCACAAGATCGGCCGGCCGCTCATCGGATTGAACTTCAATCAGCAGCGCTACGAAGCCGATTTTCGTTACAGCCTCGCGCGCTTCCGCGAAAACATGGAGGGCGTCGCGCTGTATCACGGCGAGACCGATGAGCTGACCACGTTCAATTCGCGCTTCAAGAATATCTTCTCGAACTGGTGGAACATCATGCGGCGGCAAAAGCAGCTGACCTGGTTCACCTCAGGCTATGGTCAGCTCGCCGTCATTTTCCCGTTCGTGGTGGCGGCACCGCGCTTCTTCTCCGGCTCCATTCCTCTGGGCGGCTTGATGCAGACCGCGAGCGCATTCGGCTATGTGCGCGAGTCGCTGTCCTGGTTCATCACCGCGTACACCAACTTCGCGATCTGGAAAGCCACGGTCGATCGTCTGGTCGGCTTCCACCTAGCCGTGCTCGAGGCGCAGCGTCAGCAGCGCGCAAATGCGGGCATCGATCGGGAGCTCGGCGCAGCAGGCGAGCTGCAGCTGCAACATCTGCAAGTCGATTTGCCGACCGAGCAGCTGCTGGTCAGCGACGCAACGATGAGCTTGAAGCAAGGGCAGCACGTTTTGATTCAAGGTCCATCCGGCTCGGGCAAGAGCACACTGTTCCGTGCGCTGGCCGGCATCTGGCCGTTCGGCCGCGGCCGCATCGTGCAGCCGGAACAATTCGACGCGCTGTTTCTGCCGCAACGACCTTACTTCCCGCTCGGTACGCTGCGCGAGGCGGCTGCGTATCCGGCCCGCGCAGCCCTGTTCGACGATGAACAGATCACCGAAGTGCTGGGCTTGGTCGGTCTTTCGCATCTGCTGCCGCGCCTGAACGAGGTCGCGAACTGGGGCATGCAATTGTCCGGCGGCGAGCAGCAGCGCGTGGCATTTGCGCGCGCACTGCTGCAGCAGCCGGCCTGGCTGTTTCTCGATGAGGCGACGTCGAATCTGGACGATGCCAGTCAGACGCGTTTGTACGAGCTGTTATCGCAACGATTGAAGGGCTCTGCCATCGTCAGCATCGCGCACCGTGATCAGCTCGCCGACTTTCATCCAACGCGTGTGCACCTGCGACCTACGGCGCAGGGCACGCACGAGCTCCAGGTGGCTACTGCGCAGCCGGCCTAGCGCGTTCGAATCGTCGGACCGCAATGCCTCGCGCGTGAGGCATTGCTGGTTTGAGCCGCGGAAACGCGACTCGCTTGGCGCACCTTCTCGATCGGCTCAATGCTGTTCACCGCACGGTTCCGAAACCCCCTTGTTGATCTGCGGGGGGATCTGCATGCGGGCCGTCTCGCGCGCGGCGCTCCGTCGTCACCGAAGTCTTTACGAAACTTTACCTCGCGGACAACGGCGGGCAACCCTGAGTCCGTATCCTCCTGATCATGCATCGCCAGCAAGGTGATGCGCAATCGACACAGGAGAGAAAGTATGAGTGAGCAGGACAGCAATGCAACCGAGCCGCAACATCCGCATGGACGTCGCGGCGGTCGTCGTAAATTTTTTCGCGGCATGGCGCTCGGCGGTCTGCTGGGCACGTTAGCCATGTCGAGCTTCAGCGTCTGGTCGCAAACGCAGAGCCCGGATGGCGAGCGGCACGGCCGCGGTTGCTGGGGACACAAGCGCATGAGTGCCGCGACGCCGGAAGAACGAGCGGCGCGTGCCGACAAAGCCACCCAATGGATGCTCGGCAAAGTCGATGCAACCGACGAGCAGAAAACGCGCATCAAAGCCATCGTTCAGGACGCCCTCAAAGACCTGTCACAGGCGCGCGAGCAGCACATGAAAAATCGCCAGGCGTTCGTGGATACGCTCGCACAGCCGAGCGTCGATCGCGAGAAGCTGAAGAGCATTCGCGGCGATGAGATGCGAATGGCCGAATCGGCATCGGATCGCATGGTCAACGCGATCGCCGATGCAGCCGACGTGCTCACCCCGGAGCAGCGTGGCAAGCTGGCGCAGATGGCCGACAACATGCGGCGTTGGTAATCCGTTCAAAGCGCGAGTAGGAGCAGGCCGCCGTGTCGGTATGAACGGCGGCCTTTTCCTGCGCAGTACAATGAGCTCGAATGCAAATTCACCCGTACAACTGCGCAGCCGAAGCATGACGGACCGCGTCTTGATGATCGACGACGACCAGGAGCTTGCCGGCATGGTGGCCGAGT
>JBDTMS010000832.1:0-2482 GCA_039934195.1 Betaproteobacteria bacterium | reverse complement strand
CTTTGTCGCCGGTCGCGATGGCTTTGCGCACCTTCTTGATCGCGGTACGTAGCTCTGAGCGCTGCGCGGCGTTGTGTGCGTTGCGCTGGATCGATTGCCGCGCTCGTTTGCGGGCTTGGGCAGTGTTAGCCATGGAGCGGCTCCTAACCAGTCGTGGGTCTGGGGAAAAAAGTGCGTAAGGATACTGGCTGAAGCGGGCAATTGCAACACAACGCCGGTCACGAGTTCGATCAGGTGGCTCCTGTAGAATCCGGCCCCATGCGTAACCTTCGCCCGCAGCCGCGTTGACCACTTTTATCCTGCGCTCGGATGCTGTCGTGCGCCCGGTCGCCGTCGTTGCCATTTCCCGCCGGCATCGATGAATCTGATCAAAGCGCTCGTCACGGTAAGCGGGATGACGCTGATCTCGCGCATTTTTGGTTTCCTGCGCGACGCGGTGATTGCGCGCGTATTCGGTGCTGGCCTGTACACCGATGCTTTTTTCGTCGCGTTTCGACTGCCGAACTTGCTGCGCCGGGTATTTGCGGAAGGCGCGTTCTCGCAGGCATTCGTACCGGTGCTGGCGGAATACAAGACGCGCTACGACGAAGCCCAGACGCGCGAGTTGGTTAGCCACGTGGCGTCGCTGCTGGCGATCGCGCTGTTCGTCGTCACCGTGATCGGCATTTTGGCGGCGCCGCTGATTATCTACACAACGGCTCCGGGTTTCTCTGCACTCCCGGAGAAGTTCGATATCACCGTCCGGTTGTTGCGCGTCACCTTCCCGTACATCCTGTTCATATCACTCACCTCATTTGCCGGCAGCATTCTCAACACATACGGCAAATTCGCCATCCCGGCATTCACGCCAACGCTACTGAATTTCTCGTTCATCGCATTCGCAGTCTGGTTCGCGCCGTGGTTCGACCCCCCCGTCATGGCGCTCGCGTGGGCGGTGCTGGTCGGCGGCATTCTTCAGCTCTCGTTTCAGTTGCCAAGCCTGGTCCGGTTGGGAATGCTTCCGCGGCCGCGCTTTAGATTTCGCGATCCAGGGGTGTGGCGGATTGTGCGAATGATGGGGCCGGCGATCTTCGGCGTATCGATCGGTCAGATCAGTTTGCTGATCAACACGATCTTCGCGTCGTTCCTGGTCACCGGCAGCGTCTCCTGGCTGTACTTCGCGGATCGGCTGATGGAATTTCCCACCGGGGTGCTTGGCGTAGCGCTCGGTACGATCTTGCTGCCGAGCCTGTCGAAGAGCTTCGCCGAGCGCTCGGCCGGGGAGTATTCGAAGTTACTGGACTGGGGCCTTCGACTCACGTTGCTGTTGGCATTGCCGTCCGCATTGGGGCTGGCGATGCTCGCGACGCCGCTGGTGGCAACGTTGTTTCATCACGGCGCGTTCGACTGGCACGACGTCACGATGACCTCGCAGGCGCTCGTCGCTTACAGTGTTGGGCTGGTCGGTCTGATCATGGTCAAGGTGCTGGCGCCCGGGTTCTATGCGCGCCAAAACATTCGGACGCCGGTCAAGATCGGCTTCGTTACCCTCGCAATTACGCAGTTGCTGAATCTCGCGTTCATCTACTCGTTTCGCCACGCCGGCCTCGCGTTGGCAATCGGCCTCGGTGCTTGCGTCAACGCCGGTTTACTGTATTTCAAGCTGCGTCAGCACGGCGTATTCGAGCCGCAGCCCGGATGGGGGAGATTCGCCGCGCAGCTTGCGGCAGGGTTGCTGGTATTGGCGGTATTGCTGTGGTTCGTCGCCGGTACGCAAGCGAGCTGGATGGCAGGGTCTGCCTGGAGTCGGGCGGCCCGCCTAACCGTGATCGTGGCGTGCGGCGCACTCGGGTACTTCGCCGCACTTTGGATCACGGGCATAAGACCGAACCAGTTCGTCAAGCGGGTTGTGTAATCGGCCCGACGATCAAAGCAGGTTCCGCTATGACTACGGTGCGGCCCCAATGCAAGGCCGATACAATCACGCCCACGCTTGAACGTTGCCCGATTCGGTTCAAACTTGAGAGTCTCGCGCTCCCGGAGACAGGCCGTTTTTAATTCCCACTCGATGATGTAGCGACCGGGCCATGCGCATCCTGCGTTACCCTTCTGCTCGCCCGACAACGGGCACCGCGCTGACGCTCGGTAATTTCGACGGTGTGCATCTGGGTCACCGTGCCATGCTGTCGCTGCTGCACGGGTCGGCCCGCGAGCGATCGTTACAGCCGTGCGTGATGACGTTCGAGCCGCACCCACGCGAGTTTTTCGCACCTGATCAAGCGCCCGCTCGTTTGACTTCTCTGCGTGAGAAGCTCCAATTACTTGCGCTGCTGCAAGTCGAGTGTGCATATGTGCAGCGTTTCGATTTCGACTTTGCTCGAATTACCGCGGAACAGTTTGTGGAGCGGGTGCTGGTAACCGATCTCAATGTACGCTGGCTTCTCGTCGGCGACGATTTCCGTTTTGGCGCGCGGCGCCAAGGCGACATCGGCATGCTGCGTGA
>JBDTMS010000831.1:0-2483 GCA_039934195.1 Betaproteobacteria bacterium | reverse complement strand
ACGACGCCGCAGTTGCGGCAATCGCGTACGCTGACGGGTTTGGCCGGCGCCTCCTCGGCTTGCGTGCCGATGTCCGGCGGCGGTGGCAGCGCGTCCGCCGCCGAGCCGATTAGCGGCGCCAGCAGAACAGCCGCCGCGAGTGCGCGCATAACCTCTTGCGCACCAATCGATGCAGCGGTACGAAAACCAATAAGCCTCGGTCGAGACGGGGTCATACGCGCGCAACTCCAAGAATGGAACGATGGGAAATGAATGCCAGATTTCCGCAGCAGGGGCGCACCGGGCAGCCCCGGGCGCGCAGCCATGCGTGCGCTGCCATTACGGGGTGCGCGAATGCTCGAGCGCCGGCGACCGGCGAGGCGGGCGCATTGCGAGGTGATCGATCCTGCAAAAATACGCTCATCTGTTGCTCGAGGATCAGCGACTATTCGTTCGCATAATACTCCACCGTCGTCAGCGCAACGAGCATGTCATCGCCATGCGCGAGCGCGCAGCACGTCGAGGTGCGCATTTGTACGAAGCTTGTGTGAGAGTGCGCGCACTGTGCAACTTCCCCGCGCTGCTCGTCGAGCAAAATACGGGTAGGCTTTGGCAAATCAATAAGAGCGGGAGGCGTTGCATCGATGGCTGGCCGAAACCGGTATCGCAATTGGCTGCTGGTCGTGATCCTGTGCGCGATCGTGTCGGGCTGCGCATCGACCCGGCTGACCAGCTCATGGCAGGACCCAAAAGATGCCGGGCAGCCACTGACGAAAGTGATGGTGTTCGGCGTAACTCGGCAAACCACCACGCGGCGTATCTTCGAGGACGAGTTGGTGCGGCAACTGCAGGCGAGGGGTCTGCAGGCAATCGCGAGCTACACATTGATTCCGGAAGACGGCGAGGTGCCGCAGACTCGTTTGCAGCAGGCAATCAACGAATCGGGCGTCGACGGTTTACTGGTTACGCGCCTGGTCAAGGTCGACAAGGAAACACAGATCTATCCGGGCAGCTATGTCGGTCCGCCGTATTACGGTTTCTACGGATTTTATTCGTCGGCGTGGATGGGCTTCTACGAGCCGCCGCAGGTCTACACCTATGACGTGGTGACGGCGGAAACGAATCTGTTTCGCACCAATCCCGATCACGTGATCTGGTCGGGGACTACGGAAACGTTCTCGCCGCGGGACGTGACGAAAGATACGAGGGAATTCGCCGAGATCATCATCAAGGCGCTGTCCGCCAAAAAGCTGATCTGAAGCTGCGCCGAGTCGATGCACGAAGGCGGGAGTCGATGCGCACGAGGCGCACAGCTCGTCTATTGGCGGCAGGGCATTGCACGCGCTCGGACTTAGTGCGCCGCGCGGGAACACCAGGTTGGCGAACTTCGCGCTCTCGCCTTGCCTGCATCTCAATGCCTTCGTCCGGGTGTTGCGAGAGCGCAGCAGCTACTGCGGTTGCTCGGGCGTCGGCTCCTCAACCTTGGGCTGCTCCACGGGGGTCAAGACGGTGTCCGCGCCCGGCGTCGGTACGGGTTCCGTCGTCAGCACCGGATCGTCGATATCGAGCTCTTCTTCAAGCTGCTTGAGCGTCTTGTGCGGCGGGCCATCGGTGCCCGCCGGTGCGCGGCCGTCATAGATCAAACTGCGGCGTCGCTGCAGATACGCGTCGCGCAGGAATGCGTAGCGGTCTATGGCGGCGGCATCGAAAATCTTCTCGCTGTCCAATAGCTCGGAGCGCACCTGGATGAGGCGTACCGCCCCGACTTCGTAGCTTTCCGGCGAGTGGGCGAAGAGATAGAACTCGGGATCGGTAAAGTAATCGCCGACCAGTCCGACCGTGTCTCGCACTGTACTTGGTCCCAGGATTGGCAGCACCAGATAGGCGCCTGGCTTCACGCCCCAAACGCCGAGCGTTTGCCCGAAGTCTTCGTTGTGCTTTTCCAGCCCGAGCCGCGAGGCGACGTCGAATACGCCCAGCAAACCGACGGTGGTGTTGATCACGACTCGACCCACATCGCTTGCGGCCGCGCCGAATTTCGCCTGCAACAGATCGTTGAATGCGTTGGTTACGTCGCGGAAATTTCCGAAGAAATTTCCGACGCCGCCGCGCACCGGTGCGGGCACGGCCGCCGTATAGCCTTTTGCCACCGGCTTGAGCACGGCTTTGTCGACGGCGTCATTGAACTTGTAGACGTTGCGATTGAACGCTTCGAGCGGGTCGCGCGGATTGCGGCCGGTCGCACAGCCGCTCGATGTGAGCAGCAAGAGGGCAAGCGCTGTGCAACGCCACGCGCTGATGCAAACAGGATACATGGGGGGCATGATTTGTTTGTTAGGCCGATGGATTATAGCAATGGCGCGACGGAAAACCGATTTATTCGTTTGTCTGCGCGGGTGAGCACCGTTCATGCCCGGTTTGCATTCGACTTATAGTTGCCGCAGCATAGGCGGCGAGCCGGCGCGTGGCCGGCATCCACATCGAATAGAGGAGGACGCATGGAT
>JBDTMS010000830.1:0-2483 GCA_039934195.1 Betaproteobacteria bacterium | reverse complement strand
CGTCGGACAGTCAGTGGGACTTCTTCACGCGCTGCTACAACCGCACCTACAAAGCCCACTATTCCACACCGTACCTGAATCGCGCGTTCTTCCGGCGCCTCGCGCAGACGATGCCCGACAATGTTTTGTTGATCATCGGCTCGCGCGAGGGCAAGCCGATCTGCGCTGCGCTCAACATTCACAACAGCCACACGCTGTACGGGCGATATTGGGGCGCAACCGATTCGGTGCCGGGACTGCATTTCGAGACGTGCTATTACCAGGCGCTCGAGTTTTGCATCGCGCGCGGCATTCGATTGTTCGAAGGCGGCGCGCAGGGCGATCACAAGCTCGCGCGCGGCTTTTTGCCGGTACGGACGTGCTCGGCGCATTGGCTCGCGCATCCGCGCTTCGCTGACGCGGTGGAAACGTTTCTCAGCCAGGAAGCGCGCGGCATGCACGCCTACGTGGATGAATTGAACGATCACAGCCCATTTAAAAACCAGGCATGACCGGGCGGACACCATCGTCGACCGTAAACGGTTACTGGGCGATAATCATGCATGCCACCGTCGCACGTGCGATCGTCTCAGGGAGATAAAAGAAAAATGTATTCGTTACGAGCGCCAGCCACCGCAATAGTTCTAGCCTGTACGCTCGTAGGATCCTCGGTTGCGGAGGAAAGCAAAACCGCAGGCTCGTTGCCGACGAAACTCGGCATGACCGAGCAGGTTGCCGGAACCGGGCGCGAGATCCAGCGCGGTGCGTTCGCGGTGATGCACTACCGCGGCTGGTTGTTCGACCCGGCAGCCGCGGACGGCAAAGGCAAACTGTTCATCGATTCGCGCGAAAACGGACAAACACTGACCTACGTATACGGTTACGAGCGCGCGATCAAAGGCCTAGAGCGCGGCCTGGAAGGCATGAAGGTCGGCGCTCACCGCACCATCGTCGTCCCGCCGAAACTCGCGTACGACGATCTCAAATATCCCTATCCGCCCGACGTGCCGATTGGTTCTGCGCTGATTTTCGAGGTCGATCTCATCGACGTCGTGCCGCAAAGCGCGCCGCCGGATCAGTGATGCTCGGATCAGCGATGCCCAGATCAGCGATGCCCAAATCAGCGATGCCCGGGTCAGCGATGAGATGTTCAGCCCGATCATACATCCAGCTCGGCAGCACACATCCAAGCCCGGGTCGGCTTGCACCGCCATCTTCGAGGAGTAAACCATCATGATCGGCGAACCGATCGCGCTTACCATCCGCCGCAATATTCAGCGTCCGCAGGCGGCGGTGCTGGCCGAATTCGCAGGTGCGCCGAGTGGATTCGTTACTGACGCTCAGAACAGCAAAGGCTGTATGGACTATCGCGTCAAACCGCTGACGCCGGATATGTACGTATGCGGTCCGGCAGTGACGGTGCTGTGTCCTCCCGGCGATTTGATCGGTGTCATGGCGGTGCTGGATTTCGTCGAGAAAGGCGACGTCATCGTTATCGCCGGTGGCAATGACACGCTGGCCGCGAAGCTGGGCGATCTCTGGGTGCACTGGGCGCGCCGGCTCGGCGTCGCCGGCATCATCTGCGACGGACTTGTGCGCGACGTCAATGGCATCTTGAGCGCAAATCTTCCGGTGTTTGCGCGGGGCATTGCACCGAACGCCGGTCTCAAGAACGGTCCCGGCGCAATCAACACCGTGGTGAGCTGCGCGGGAATCAGCGTCAGCCCGGGCGATATCGTGGTTGGCGATCGCGATGGCGTCGTCGTAGTGCCGCTGATCGATATCGATACGACGGTTGAACAGTTGCGTGAGGTGAAGAAGAAAGAGGCCGAGGCGGAAGCGAAGGTCAAACGTGGGGACAAGCTGCAATTCTGGAGCGAAGAATCGATCAAGGGACGCGTGCGCTATCTGGATTGATGCGCACCGTGTGCTCTGGCTAGATAGACGCGCGCCGTGTGCTCTGGCTAGATTGACGCTTACTTTTGCTGTCTCGCTGACTTGCCGCCGCGCTATCGAGATTCAAGCGCAAACTGCGGCATGCACACTACATCGCTTTACTGCGCGTTTCGCGCCGCTCACATCACCCGGCGCTGCGTCGTGACCCGCAGATCGCGCGCCATCCACACCGCAGCTTCGATACCGCGGTAGTATTTGGGCAGCAAGGCCATCTCGAGAAAGCCGAGGCGGCGATAGAATCGTCGCGCGTGCTGATTGCGGGCGCGCACTTCCAGATGCACCGCTCGCACACCTGCTACGCGGGCCGATTCTTCCAGCCAATGAATCATGCGCGTTCCCAATCCGGTGCGCTGAGACGTCGGCTGCACCGCCAGCAAGTTCAAATGCGCGTGCTCATCGCCGAAATACATCATGGCAAAACCGATGACGCTGTCGTCATCGCACAGGACGATAGACAGCGTGTCGGGATTGGCGATGCTCTTCGACACGCGTGTCTGAGTCCAGGACCAGCCAAGGCCGCTCTCGATGAGATCGCGCGACATGAGCGC
>JBDTMS010000829.1:0-2496 GCA_039934195.1 Betaproteobacteria bacterium | reverse complement strand
AGGTTGCCTGAATCACTTACGTGCCCTGAAACGCTACACGTCCAGGCGCGCCGACCGCTTTCCCCGAGCTTCCAGGTACACTAGAAACACACACAAGTTGAGAGGCCAACGTGATACAGACACTGAACCGAATTCCCAAGGCACGGACATTGTTCGCGGCGGTCCTGATCGCAGTCAGCGCAATGATAGGCGCTAATGCCGACGTCGGCGATCAAGCGAAGCTAAAGACCGTTTTGCTGAACGGTCAGCCGGTCACAATGGAGCAGCTCAAAGGCAAGGTGGTCATGGTGAACTTCTGGGCGACCTGGTGCCCGACATGCAAGGCGGAAATGCCGGGCTGGCAAAAGTTCTACGACGCGCATAAAGCACAAGGATTCGAGCTGATCGCGCTTAGCATCGACGACGATGAGAAACTGTTGCGCAGCGTTTCGAAAGAGCGCGGCTACAGCTTCCCGATCGCCTGGCGCTTCGATGACAAGACCGACGACAATTTCGGCGATGTGATCGGCACGCCGACGTTGTACATCGTCGATCGCAACGGCAAAGTGGCGTGGACCAAGCGCGGCCGCGTAACGCCCGAACAGCTTGCCGAAGTTGTCGAGCCGTTGCTGAAAAAGTAGCACTCCGTAGTTAGAACGCATAGAGCCCGAGCTGGTCTGCATAAGCTCGAGCTCAACTGCAGCAACTCGACTGAGTGCATTGGGAATAGGAAGATGGATACCGACATCAACACATTGCGCCGCATCCTCAAGGACACGCACATCATCGCAATGGTGGGCCTGTCGGCGAACTGGTGGCGCCCCAGCTATTTCGCCGCGAAATATTTGCAGAAGCACGGCTACCGCGTCATTCCTGTCAATCCGCAGTATGAGGAAGTCCTCGGCGAGAAATGCTATCCGAGCTTGCGCGATGTGCCGATGAAGGTCGACGTGGTCGATTGCTTCCGCAAGGCCGAAGAAATCCCGGCGCTTGCGCAAGAAGCCATTGCCATCGGCGCCAAAGTTCTTTGGATGCAGCTTGGTGTGACGAATGGCGATGCCGCAGCGACCGCCGAACGTGCCGGGCTGGATGTAGTGATGGATCGTTGCATGAAGATCGAGCATGGCCGCTTGTTCGGCGGCCTCAACTGGTGCGGCGTCAACACTAAAGTCATTTCTGCCAAACGTCCCACTTCGCTACCTTACTAGACGCCACGTCCCTTTCACACAACCGAGTAGCGCACGTCTATGCCCGATAGAAAGTACGGCTTCGGCACGCTCGCTCTGCATGCCGGCGCCATCCCCGATGCGGCGACCGGTGCGCGCGCTGTGCCGATTTACCAGACGACGTCGTTCGTATTCGACTCGGCCGAGCATGCGGCGAGCCTGTTCAATCTGCAGACGTTCGGTAACGTCTACTCGCGCATTTCGAATCCGACGGTAGCGGTGTTCGAAGAGCGGATGGCGGCTCTTGAAGGCGGTCGCGCCGCGCTGGCGACAGCGTCGGGACAAGCGGCGCAGATGTGCGCGTTGCTGACGCTGGTGGAGCAGGGCGACGAGATCGTTTCGGCGAGCACGTTGTACGGCGGCACCTATTCGCAGTTCGACGTTACGTTCCGCAAATTCGGCATCGACACCAAGTTCGTCGATCCCGATGAGCCGGAGAATTTCGCTCGCGCGATCACGCCGAAGACCAAGCTGTTGTACGCAGAAACGGCGGGCAATCCGCGCATCAACGTGCTCGACATCGAAGCCGTCGCCAAGATCGCCAGGCAGGCCGGTATACCGCTCGTGATCGACAGCACCTTCGCGTCGCCGTATTTGTGCCGGCCGTTCGAATTCGGCGCCGACATCGTGCTGCATTCGGCGACCAAATACATCGGCGGGCACGGCACCACGATGGGCGGCGTTCTGATCGAGTCCGGCAAATTTCCCTGGGACAACGGGAAATTTCCGGCGATGACCGATCCATCGAAGGGGTATCACGGAGTGCGTTTCCACGAAACGTTCGGCGATTTCGGCTACACCATGAAGGCGCGCATGGAAACGATGCGCACGTTGGGGCCGACGCTGTCGCCGCTTAGCGCATGGCTGCTGCTGCAAGGTTTGGAAACGCTGCACGTTCGCATGGACCGGCACGTGGAAAATGCCATGCGTGTTGCCACATTTCTGCTGGAACATCCGCGCGTGGCATGGGTGAACTATCCGAGTCTGCCGTCTAGCCCTTACTACGCATTAGCAATGAAATACATGCCGAAAGGCGCGGGGGCGATCATGACCTTCGGCATTCGTGGTGGGGTCGAAGCCGGCGTGAAGTTCATCGAGGGCGCGGAGTTCATGAGTCATCTCGCCAACGTGGGCGATGCTAAAACTCTGGTCATTCATCCGGCATCGACGACCCATCGACAGCTATCGGAAGAAGAACAGCTCACGGCCGGCGTTACCCCCGACATGATCCGATTGTCGGTTGGCATCGAGGACATCGACGATATTCTGTGGGATCTGGATCAAGCGCTCG
>JBDTMS010000828.1:0-2506 GCA_039934195.1 Betaproteobacteria bacterium | reverse complement strand
GAGCTGTCGGTGATGGTGTTGTCCGGGGCTGCCGGGGCTGCGGTGGGGGAGGCGCTTATTCGGCCTGCTGCGGCTAGCCGGGGGCAGTCGTTTCAGATCGCGGCGTTGCGTAGTGGGAAAGTTATTATTGCTTGCGTGGTGTTGCTGATTGGGTGTGGGTTTATTGAAGGGTATATTTCGCCGGATCCGGAATTTTCGTTGACTACGCGGGTGATTGTGGGCGTTGGGTATTGGCTGTTCATGATTGCGCTTTTGAGGGGATGGATGTTTGGCAGGAGTCGGGACGCGACGCCTATCGAGGCGTAAAGACCTGCAAACAAGAGCCCTCAATCGCCGGGCGGCTGGGAGCCGGAGGCCGCACAACGCTGTGCCCAGCGGAAGACTGAAAAAACCGAACCCTTCCGACGGCACCGACCAGCGAATCCAGACAATCAGGGCCCGTTCAACGGCACGGCCAACCTAAGGCTGAGAGCCGGGGCCGCCAAACGACCGGCCCAGCGAAGCGCTGACGAAGGCTCAGCTCAGACGCGCCGGGATCGGCGCAGCGCTTCGTACTCGTCGAACACAGTTTGCTCGAGCAATTCTTCTTTGGTTGCGATTACCGGCGCACCCAGGCGTCGAAGCAACGTTCGCTGAGCGGCCGCGCGGGCAACATGTTCCTGTGCCGCAAGCGCAATCCAGGGGTCGCGCCAGCTGCGAGCTTCGCGCGCTGCGAGCTCCGCAATATCGACACTATGAACACCGGCAACCACCACCAGATGCGGCGGCGATAAGAGCCTAACCGCGCGAGCGAGTTGCTCCGCCACCGCGGCATCATCCAGATCCGTGAGAACGACGATGAGCGCGCGATGCTTCAGCAGCGAGCGAATGCGAACCGCCGCCGCAATAGGATCGGACTCGGCCGCCTGTACCGTCAGCCGCTCGAGCGTGCGACGAATGCGCGTAATCGCAGACAAGCCCCGCTCCGGCGCGCAAACCGCAAGCGTGCGATCCGAGAAAACCACGAGCCCAATACGATCGTCGTTCGGCGTAACCACTTCCGCCAGGCGTGCCGCCACATTGGCATACAACCCGAAGCGATCGAGCTTCCCCGCGCGGACGCGGCTCAAACGCCCCGCATCTATGGCGACCAGCACGTCGAGATGTTGATCCTCGCTGAATTCCCGAGTAACGAGGCGACGTGAGCGCGCCGTAGCCTTCCAGTCGATTCGCGCGAGCGGGTCACCGGGTACGTAGGAACGAAGCTGATGCAACTCAGACCCGGCACCAACTGTTCGTCGAGGGCGCATGCCCGTTTGCTTGCCGCTGGGCCGACGTCGCGGCGTGCGCAGCGTGTCGGGAGCGACGGAAATTTCGCGCGCCGGCGCGAGAGTGCGACTCCACCACGCCAGCCCGAACCGCCCAAGCAACCGAGCCGGAATCGCCGGCCATTTCTGCAGGCCGAGGCGGATCGGCAATAACGACATCGCGTCACGCCCAACACCCCGGCTCGGCGCCGTGACAAAGCGAGTCTGCGCCAGCGCTTCGAAACCCGCCGGCGTCGCCGTCGCGTACTCCAGTCTCACGCTGCGATTAGATTCATTTGAGAATGCGAACGCCGCGGCCTGTTCGCGACCCAGCAGCGCACGCGGCGCGGTTTCGATATCCGCGCGAATCACGGTGCGCCGAACGAAGACACCTTCAAGAGCCAGCCCGAGCAGCAGCAGCGCCGCGGGCCACCGCCACAGGCCGGCGAACGCAGGGTCGCTCGCCCACGCGCCGGCGATCGCCAGCAACGCGGTGATGACGACCATTGCATATGCTCGCTCGGCAAGGTGCATGAGATGAAGGGTTCCTTAGTGCTGCCGGAGGCGTATCAGAGCGCTGCAGATGAGGACAGGGACGGATTCAAGAGCCCTCAATCGCCGGGCGGCTGGAGAGAGCCATGGTGCGAACGTACGCTTTGGCATTGGCATCGCCAAGAGCGAGGTCATTGGCACGAACGATGGCATCGGCATCGCTACGAGCGAGGTCATTGGCACGAACGATGGCATCGGCATCGCTACGAGCGAGGGCATTAGCACGAGCGACGGCATTGGCATCACCGCGGCACCGGCGTATCGGCCAGCAACGCGCGCACCACCTCGAGATCGGACGTCCCTTCGAGCGACGCCTCGGGCGTCAACACCAGCCTGTGCGGCATCACCCACGCAGCGACTTCCTTCACATCATCCGGAGACACAAACTGTGCCCCGCGTAGTCCGGCGGCGACTCGGGCGGCCTTCATCAAAGCCAGCGCGCCACGAGTGGAAAGCCCCAGCGACAAGCGCGGGTGCTCACGAGACGCGCGTACCAGATCGAGCACATATCCCGTCAGCGCGTCAGCCACATGAAGCTGCTCCGCCTCGGCGCGCGCTGCCGCCAGCAATGCTCGATCCACGCGCGCAACGGCATCTATCATCGGCTGCACTCCCGACAACCGGCCGCCGTATCGAGCGAGGATTTCCGCCTCCGCCGCGCGGTTCGG
>JBDTMS010000827.1:0-2506 GCA_039934195.1 Betaproteobacteria bacterium | reverse complement strand
CGATTCACCACGCAGTATTCCGCGAACGCCGACACGCCGACGTGATGGTAGATGGGCTTGCCGTTCTGGCTCAGCCGAATCGAGCCGGTGAGCAGGGTGCCGGCGCCGTTGGCTTTCTGTCCCGGTTCGCAGCGGCCGGGGTAGCCTTCTTTGCATGGCGGACATTCGCCGCAACTCGGCGCGAACACCATCACGACGTGATCGCCGGCCTGAATGTCGTGTACGCCGGGTCCGCATTCGACGACGATGCCCGACGCTTCATGGCCGAGGATCATCGGCATCTGACGCGGACGATCCGCGTTGACAGTCGAGAGATCGGAATGGCAAAGCCCAGCGGCCTTCACCTGAATCAGCAGTTCGCGCTCGCCCGGGGCGGCGATCTCGACTTCTTCGATAACGAGCGGCTTGCTCTCGGCGTATGGTTGCGGCCGTCCCATCTCCCGGATCACCGCGGCTTTCATTTTCATGGTTTGTGTTCGAGCTCTTGTAGGTACGTGAGATTAGAAGCGTGCGCAATCCGGATCAATACGTGCCGCGCCCGCCGGATAGATCGAATACCGCACCTGTGCTAAATGATGCGTCTTCTGTGCACAACCAGGTGACCGTCGATGCGATTTCCTGCACGGTGCCGAAGCGGCCCATGGGAATTTTCTGCAGCATGTAATCGATGTGCTGTTGCGACACTTGATCGAAGATCGGCGTCTTCACCGCCGCCGGCGTCACGCAGTTCACCGTGATGTTTTTTGTCGCGAGCTCTTTGCCGAGCGATTTGGTCAGGCCGATCACTGCCGCTTTCGAAGAGCTGTACGCCGACGCGTTCGGGTTGCCTTCCTTGCCGGCGATCGAGGCGATGTTGACGATGCGGCCGTAGCCGTTCTTCAGCAGATGCGGGACCACTTCGCGGCAGGTGTAGAACGTGCCGTGCACGTTGATGTCGTGCACGCGAACCCATTCTTCGACGGGCAGCTCCCACAGCATGGCATTCTTGCCGGCGACGCCGGCCGAATTGACCAGCGCGTCGATCTTGCCGAGTGAGGCGGCGGTATCTTTCGCGGCAGCGGCGACTTGCGGATAGTTAGAGACGTCGACGGTAGCGGTGTGCACTTTGCCTTTGCCGCCGAGCTGCTCGCTCATTTTGGCAAGTGCGCTCGCGTCGCGATCCCACAGGCTGACCGTCGCGCCCGATTCCAGCATGCGCTGCGCAACGGCGAGTCCGATGCCGGACACCCCGCCGGTGACAATACAGACACGCCCGGCCAAGTCTAATTTATTCATGTGATGTCCTCCCTTACTCAAGCTGCGATTCTAACAGTTGGACAGCGTGTGCCGCGCTGAGCCGGCGTCCCGCAGGCGCGCTCAGCGTGCGCGGAGCGCGTAAAACAAAATCACCGCGATCACTACGGCGCCGAGCACCCACGCCCACGTCGGCACGCGTGTTTTGGCAGCCGGAACGACCGCTGCTGCAATTGCAGCGGACTCCGGCGTCGACGTTGTCGCTGTCGCAGTTGGCGTTGCCGCCGGCGCCACGGTTGCGTTGAAACGCGCGAAGAAATCGTCGGCCATTTTCTTGGCGACGCCATCGATGAGGCGCGCGCCGATTTGCGCAAGGCGTCCACCGACGGTCGCAGTTGCCGTATACGAAAGCCGGGTCGCCTGTCCCTCGGGCAACAAGCTCACTTTGGCGCCGCCTTTGCCGAAGCCTGCTGCACCGCCGGAACCTTCGAACGCGAGCGCGTACGACGTCGGCGGGTTGATATCCGACAGTTTCAGTTTGCCCGCAAAGCGTGCTTTCACCGGTCCTACCGCGGCCATCATTGCGACTGCGTACTCACTGTCGGAAGTTTTTTCCATGCTCTCGCAACCCGGAATGCACGCTTTCAGAATCGCGGGGTCGTTGAGTGCTTCCCAAACTTGCTGTTGCGGCAGCGGGATCAGCTGTTCTCCGGTCAGTTCCATGCTACTTGCTCCTAAGTGATGCAGCGTGCGGGTGCGAATGCAGGGCACCCGACAGCGTGCGCGCCACGTCGACCAAACTGTCGATGTTGTGCGCCGGCACGAATGCATCGACTTCCGGCAGCATGATACGCACCCCGGTCGCGCGCGGCTCGAATCCTTCGAAGCGCAGCAACGGATTCATCCAGATGAGCCGGCGGCAGGATTTGTGCAGCCGCTCCATTTCCGGTCCGAGCTCGGCGCCGACATCGCGGTCCAGGCCGTCGCTGATCAGCAGCACCACGGCATTTTGTCCGAGCACGCGGCGAGACCAGCGCAGATTGAATTCCTTCAAACACGCCCCGATGCGCGTGCCGCCCGACCAGTCCGCGATCTGCTGCGCGACGCTGCTCAACGCAACATCGACGTCGCGATGGCGCAGTTGCCGGGTGATGTTGGTGAGACGCGTGCCGAACACGAACGTTTGTACGCGGTCGCGATCGTTGGTCCAATCAGATTCGAGAAAACCTTGAACCAAATGATAAAAATACACTCATTGCATTAAAGGAAATAA
>JBDTMS010000826.1:0-2508 GCA_039934195.1 Betaproteobacteria bacterium | reverse complement strand
TGCGGCAGGATATGGTGGTGGCGCCGTACGCAACGGCGCTGGCCGCGATGTACGATGAGAAAGCCGCCGCAGCCAACTTCGAGCGGCTGCAGGTCGCCGGCGCGCTCGGGGCATACGGGTACTACGAAGCGCTCGATTACACCCCGTCGCGCCTGCCGGAAAACCGCGATGTCGCCGTGGTGCGCGCGTATTTTGCGCACCATCAAGGGATGTCGCTGGTGGCGCTGACCAACGTGCTTCTCGACGGCATCATGCGGCGCCGATTCCATCGGCATCCGATGGTGCAGGCCGCTGATCTGCTGCTGCAGGAACGCACGCCCCGCGAAATCGTGCCGACGCGGATTCCGCCGCAGGAAAGCCAGCCGATGCGCGTCGTCGAAATGGTGCCGCAGGCATCGCGCCGCTTTCATTCGACCGACCTGCAACGGCCGACCCCGCATCTACTGTCCAACGGCCGCTATGCCGTGATGGTGACCGCCGCGGGCTCGGGTTACAGCAGCTGGGAAGAGCTCGCGGTGACGCGCTGGCGCGAAGATGCAACGAGCGATCCGTGGGGCAGCTACATTTTCGTGCGCGACGCGGCATCGGGCGATGTGTGGTCAGCCGGTTATCAGCCGGTGGGCCGCGAGCCCGATACCTACGACGTTACGTTTTCCGAAGAGCGCGTCCGTATTCACCGCCTCGACGGCAACATCACCAGCACGCTCGAGATCATGGTTTCGCCGGAGGATGACGCCGAGGTTCGCCGCCTGACGATCACCAACGGCGGCATGCGCGCGCGGCAACTGGAAATCACCTCGTATCTGGAAGTCGTGATGGCGCCGCTCGCCGCCGATATCGCGCATCCGGTGTTCTCCAATCTGTTCGTGCAAACCGAGTTCATTCCGGAAGCGCGCGCGCTGCTCGCAGCGCGTCGTCCGCGCAAGGCAAGCGAAGACACGTTGTGGGCGGCGCACGTCATCGCCACACCGCTCGGCATGGACGGCACGATCGAATACGAAACCGATCGCGCGCGCTTCGTCGGCCGCGGCAACGTCATTCGTCACCCGGTGTCGGTGATGGATGGGCGGCCGCTGTCGAACACCGTCGGCGCCGTGCTCGATCCGATCATGAGCTTGCGCACGCGCGTGCGTGTACAACCAGGCAGCACCATCCATATCGCTTTCGCGACGATGGTGGCCCGCTCACGCGAAGAAATTCTATCGCTCGCAGACAAGTATCACGACCTCGCCAGCTTCCAGCGCATCGCGACGCTGGCGTGGACACATTCGCAGATTCAGCTGCACCACCTCGGCGTCACGCCGGAAGAAGCGAATCTGTTTCAGTACCTGGCCGACGGACTGCTGTTTGCCGATCCGTCGCTGCGCGCTTCAGTCGAAGTGCTCAAGCGTGGCGAAGGCAGCGCGCGCACGCTGTGGCGCCACGGCATCTCGGGCGATCTGCCGATCGTTCTGCTGCGCATCGACGATGCGGACGATCGCGAGATCGTGCGCCAGTTGCTGCGCGCACATGAATACTGGCGCAGCAAGCGTCTCGCCGCCGACCTCGTGCTGCTCAATGAGAAAGGCATGTCGTATGCGCAAGACTTGCAGGTGTTTCTCGAGGGCACCGTTCGCGCGAGCCAGTCGTCCGGAAATCAAGACCCCGGTGCGCGCCGCGGCGGCGTCTTCGTGCTCAACGCCGAGTTGATGTCGCCGGAAGAACGCGACCTCTTGCAAGCCGCCGCACGCGTCATCCTGGTCAGCAAGCACGGCACGCTTGCCGAGCAAGTCATGCGCGTGCGACGTTTGAGATCGCGCGCACCGCGCACGGCGACGCGGCCGACGCCTTCGCGCGCGGTCGACCAGGGATCGCTTGCCACGCCATCGCTCGTGTTCTTCAACGGGCTGGGCGGCTTCACCGCCGACGGCAACGAATATGTGACCCTACTCGCGCCGCGTCAGCACACGCCGCTGCCGTGGGTCAACGTCATCGCCAATCCGCTGTTCGGCTGCATCGTTTCGGAATCAGGGTCCGGTTATAGCTGGGCGCTGAACAGCCGAGAGAACCAGATCACGCCATGGTCGAACGATCCGGTGAGCGATTGGCCCGGCGAGGCGTTCTACATTCGCGATGATGAGAGCGGCGAGCTGTGGACACCGACCGCGCTGCCGATTCGCGTCGAGAAAGCCACCTACATCGCGCGCCACGGTCCGGGCTACAGCCGTTTCGAACATTTGTCGCATCGGATCTACAGCGAGCTTACCCATTTCGTCGATTATGAAGAGCCGGTGCGCTACTCGGTGCTGACGTTGGAGAATCGCGCGTCGCACGAGCGTCAGCTCACCGTTACGCATTACGTCGAGTGGGCGCTCGGACCGGTGCGCGCGGTCGGCGCGCCGTTCATCGTCACCGAGATCAATTCGGCGACCGGTGCGCTGTTTGCACGCAATCCATGGAACGCCGAATTCGGTGAGCGCGTCGCGTTCATGGATGCAATGGGGCGGCAAAGCGACTGGACCGGCGATC
>JBDTMS010000825.1:0-2509 GCA_039934195.1 Betaproteobacteria bacterium | reverse complement strand
GTTGAACCGATCGGGGCTGACTGCGCGCGGAGTGGCCTATGGAACTAGGTCATCGTGCCACGTACTCAACGTCCCTGTCGGCCGTATGAGCGCATATCCCGAAGACGAGGATAGCTTCCTGCGCTTTGCGCGCGCGCACGCCGAGGGGGTGAGTGCAAGTAGTTTTGTGCCCAGGCATCTATACGGAGAGTATCTAACGTACCTGCTCGACGAAGCAGAGCGGCAAGCGGTCCCGGGCGCAACACTCGAGCGTGTGGTCTCCGAAGCGAGAGACATTCAGCTTCGCGACGCAGGAGGAGCGGCTAGCGTAATTTTG
Source organism: Betaproteobacteria bacterium (assembly GCA_039934195.1). Lineage (GTDB taxonomy): Bacteria > Pseudomonadota > Gammaproteobacteria > Burkholderiales > SHXO01 > SHXO01. The sequence goes on along the minus strand of JBDTMS010000825.1, from coordinate 2,193 downwards.
AGCGAAGGGCGAGTCATCGAAGCGGACCGGGTTGTGCTTGCTTTGGGCAACTACGCGCCGGCCGACCCTCGGTTGAAAGATGCGCGCGCATATGAGAGTTCTCGGTACATCCGCGATCCTTGGGCGCCAGGCGCGTTGAGCCATATCCGATCAGGCGAATCGGTCCTGATGATCGGGTCGGGGTTGACCATGCTCGACGTTGCACTGGATCTGCATAGTATGGATCGCTCGCGCAAGATGATTGCGATTTCCCGGCGCGGGCTTATTCCGTTGAGCCATCGATTTCCAAGCGCACCACCGCGCTTCGACCATTGTCCTTCTGAAATTTTGGATGGCCCGCCCACCGCGCGAGCCTATCTACGAACAGTGAGACGGCATATCCAGAGATTGTCCGCTAACGGGATCGACTGGCGGGATGTAATTGCATCGCTCCGGCCGATCACTCCGAAACTTTGGCAGCGATTGGAAGCACGAGAGCGTACGCGATTTTTAAGGCACGTACGGCCGTACTGGGAGGTACACCGACATCGCTGCGCACCGGAGCTCGGCAATGCCTTGCAGCGGCTTTTAGCCAGCGCAACCTTGACCGTACTCGCGGGTCGCATTTTGCATCTCGCAGCTAGTGAATCGGACATGACGGCCACCATTCGGCTGCGTGGCGAAGCTACGTTGCGCGAGCTACGGATCGCGCACATCGTCAATTGCACCGGACCTGCAGGCAACACTCATAGTCTCTCGGATCCGTTTTTTCATGCGCTTCGAAGTCGAGGCATGCTCCAACCCGATGCCCTAGGGTTGGGGATCGAGGTGGCAGATGATGGCGCCCTCCTGGATCGGGATGGTGTTGCCTCAACGGTGCTCTACCACGTAGGGCCGCTTCTAAGAGGAAAATACTGGGAAAGCACCGCCGTACCGGAGCTGCGAGTCCACTGCGCTCGGCTGGCTCGGACGCTTCTAGAGACGATCGGGCCGACACCAGCGAGCTAACGACCTAATTGGTTTCGTCCCACGAAAGACTGAACCGCGAGACTCTACTGCGCGAACTTGGGCGTCAGTCTGTCCATCAGCGATCACGACCTTGCGCTCTACGAGGCGCTCGCACGAGCCGATCCAGTGCGCGCCTGTGTGCACGACTGGCGCTGGTCGAAATCCGATGGCGGCTGAGCTCGGCGGGGCCGCGCATTCGGCATGCAAGTGTAAAGTTTCCCCGTGTGCGTCCGAAATCCGTGAAGACAGAGCGACACGCATTGCATGTGATAACCCAACACCGACCCAAAGTTCGAACCGCGCACGTCCGAGCTGACATGACGATCGCCAACCAAGCCACTTCTCAACGCAAACTCGCCAGAGCCGTCGAGCTGCACAATAGCGGGCAGCTCGACGAAGCGGCGCACGTGTATGAACGGTTGGTCGCGCACGCTGCAAAGGCGTGGGAGCCTCGCTACTTGCTCGGGTTGCTGCGATTTCAGCAAGGCGCGTTCGCGGCAGCACAGCGCTTGCTCCAGGACGCGACACGCCTCGATGCTCGGCACGCCGACGGCTGGTTTTATCTTGGCGAGACGCTCGTCGAGCAAGGACGACCGCAAGAAGCGGAAACCGCTTATGCCAAGGCAAGCACCGATGCTCATCCGCATGCGATGGCTTGCTTCAAGCGCGCCATGCTGTTGGAGGCAAGAGACGCGTCGGCTGAGGCGCAAAGCGCATATCGAGCAGCACTGAAGGCCAAACCGGAATTCGCGGAAGCGCTCAACAATCTGGGCCGGCTCCTGCATAACGCCGGTCATACATCAGAGGCCGAAGCGCTGCTGCGCCGAGCGCTGGAACTGCGCCATGACTTCGAAGCGGCCTACATCAACCTCGCGAGGCTGCTCGGCGAGCACGACGGTCGGCTCAGCATCGAAGTATTGCAGTCCGGTGTTCAGGCTTGTCCCGCATCCGGCGATCTGCATTTCGATCTGGCTATCAGGCTCGCTGCGGGCGGCGAGCGCAATGCCGCGGTTGCACACTACGAACAAGCGCTGGCGCTCAACCCGGACCATGCAGAGGCGTACAGCAATATCGGCGTGCTGTTCCTCGAAGAAGGCTTTACCGATGAGGCGCGCGCCTGTTTTGAGCGCGCCATCGCGCTCAAGCCGAATCTGGTCGAAGCGTCCAACAACCTCGGCAATGTACTCACCCAGCTTGAACAGTACG
>JBDTMS010000824.1:0-2510 GCA_039934195.1 Betaproteobacteria bacterium | reverse complement strand
GGCTGCGAGCTCGCCCAATGTTTCGCGCGACTCGGCGCGGAGGTTACGCAAGTGGACATGGGCGCTGCGCTGCTGAGCCGCGAAGATCCGGAAATCTCCGATCTCGTGATGCAGCAGTTCAAGGCGGAAGGCATTCGCGTGCTGCTCGCACACAAAGCGCGCGCCTTCAAAGTCGAGAACGGCGAGAAAATTTTGCTTGCGGACGCGGACGGTGTGGAAGTCCGCATCATCTTCGATCTCGTGCTCGTCGCCGTCGGCCGCTCTGCCCGAACCAAAGGCTTCGGGCTCGACGAGCTCGGTATCCGTATCACCAAACAGGGCACGGTCGAAACCGACGATTTCATGCGTACGCTATATCCGAATATCTTTGCGTGCGGCGATGTTGCCGGCCCGTATCAGTTCACGCACACCGCGTCGCATCAGGCGTGGTATGCGTCGGTCAATGCGCTATTCGGTCGCTTCAAGAAATTTCGCGCGGACTATTCAGTCATCCCGTGGTGTACGTTCACCGATCCGGAGATCGCGCGTGTCGGCTTGAACGAGGCCGAAGCGAAGGCGAAAAACATTCCGTACGAGGTGACGGTGTATCCGATCGACGATCTCGACCGCGCAATCGCAGACGAAGAAGCGCACGGCGTCGTCAAAGTGCTTACCGTTCCGGGGAAAGATCGCATTCTCGGCGCGACCATTGCCGGCAGTCACGCCGGCGACTTGATCATCGAGTTCATCACCGCGATGAAATACAAAATCGGCCTCAACAAAATCCTCGGCACGATCCACATCTATCCGACGATGGTGGAGGCGAACAAGATGGCGGCCGGCACCTGGAAGCGAAATCACGCGCCGCAGAAAGCGCTGCGCTGGATCGAGCGCTACCACGCTTGGATGCTCGGCTGACGGAGTTGCCACCGCAGCATTTGCCCCTGAACACGTCGCCCTGGAAAGATCGCCCCGGGTAGATGGCCTTGGAACTTGCCTCGGGAGCATTTGCTCCGAAACAAATTGCCCTGCGTCGGTTCTAGGCGCTCACGCCCGAATCAATTGCTGCCACTGCTGATCCCAGAATTCCATCGGGTCGCGCTTGAAACCGCTTTTGGCAAACTGCTCCCAGCGACCAACCACGTAGCACAACAGGAGATTGGCGTGCGCGGCTGCGTCGATGGCTTCAGGTATCTCTTTTTGCGTCGCGGCGAAACGCAGGCACTGCTTCAGGGTAGTTTCCAGACGATCGTGCAGCTGATTGATACGGAGCTGTAGCCGCTCGTTCTCGTTTACCAGCGCGTCGCCGATCAGAACACGCGTCATGCCGGGATTTTTCTTGGCAAACCCCAGCAGCATGAGGAGGATCGCTTCGGTTTGCGCGAGGCCGCTGTGCTGCTCTTCGGCGATCTTGTTGACCAGCCCGAACACGGTTTCTTCGATAAAGGCGATCAAACCTTCGAACATCTGCGCTTTGCTGGCGAAATGCCGGTAGAGGGCAGCCTCCGACACATCCAGCTTGGCAGCCAGGGCCGCCGTCGTGATTTTCTCGGCCAGGGGCTTTTCCAACATCCCGGCCAGCGTCTGCAGGATCTGAAATTTGCGCTCACCCGGTCTGGTCGTCATCGCTGGATGTTTTTGTGGTTAGTCGATGTACAGGCGCGAGGAGTAAGCGCCGCCACTGCCGGCCGCCGAATATTTTATAGGTAAAATTGCATAAGATTCAGCAGCCATGACAGGCCACTTGCGACAAGGCAGCCGGCAGGCGAGCGACGTGCGAGATGGTGATGTCGACGTAGGCCGGTCGCTTGTGCGAACGCGTGACCCATACGGTGCGCATACCCAGCCGCTTTGCAGTCCTTAGATTCACCAGACTGTCTTCTACCATGATGCAATGCCCCGGCAATAGACGGTGCTTATGCAACAGGCGCAGAAATCCGCGCCGGTCGGGTTTGGGTTGAAACTTCGTATGCTCGATGGAAAATACCGTGTCGAACAGATCCGCCACCCGGAGCAGATCCAGCACTGCACGGGAATAATGCGCCGGTGCATTGGAAAATACCAGCTTGCGGCCCGGCAATCGCGTGAGAACCGAGCGCAACAGCGGATGGCGGTGCACCATTCGCGGCAGATCGGGAAACTGATGCGTCTCCCACAAGAAGTGCGAGGGCTCGACGTCGTGATGGCGCATCAGCCCGAGTAAAGTTGCGCCGTAGCGCCGCCAGTAGTGCGTGCGAAGCCGCGGCGCATCTTCGGCCGCGACGCCAACATGCTGTTCGAGATAGGCCGTCATCGTCGCGCTCAAGTGCGGGAAGATGTGCGGGCCGGCATCGTGCAGCGTGTTATCTAGGTCGAATATCCAGACCGGATTGCGCGAATCGGAACGCGGGCGGCGGCGCACCACTACGCTGCGTTCGATTGTTGGGGTCAACGGTTGCGTATCAGCGTTCCGACGCCGGCGTCGGTCAGTACTTCGAGCAACAGCGCGTGCTCTACGCGCCCGTCGATGATGTGCACGCTCTTGACGCCGC
>JBDTMS010000823.1:0-2516 GCA_039934195.1 Betaproteobacteria bacterium | reverse complement strand
AATATCTGAACAACATTGTCGAGCAGGACCACCGAGCAATCAAACGAATGACGCGCCCAATGCTGGGTTTCAAGCGTTCTGGTCCGCCGCTATTACGCTGGTGGGCATTGAGCTGATGCACATGCTCGCAAGGCCAACTGATCTGCACAAGGCTCACTCGCACCCGCGCAACAGTTCTACTCGCGGGCTGAATAAACGGAAGTAAGAAACCGCTTCTACTGTTTCACGCAAAAACTTTGCGACAGAACCTAAATCTGCGACGCATCTCCAGTCGTCGTGGGCACGGACACGCAGTCCGCCATCGTTAATACATGTCGCGCAGAGCGCCGCGGACTGGCTGCGCTTTGAACTGACTGCCATGCGCCGCAACAATCAAATCGCGACCTACTACTCGCGCTGAGGTCACCTCGGTCGGTACCGGCAGCGCAGACAGGTCGACGAGCGGGTTGATCAGACGCTCAACGATTAGCGTCGGTATGGTACCAACGGGATACCCGGCCGCCCGCAGATCGGTAATGTTTAATCGTAGCTGCGACCCGTCCGGCATCAGGTAGCCGCGTAACGACACACGCGCACTGGCCGGCAGTGAGAAGCCCGCTACAACAGGATGGGCAGTGATCGAAATGACGTCGGACTCATGGAATGTCACTTTCACATCTTCGAGCACGCCTCTTTCCTGCAGAAATGCGGCGACGTCGGTAGCGCGCACGCTGATGCGAACGTCCGCGCCCGTCAGCGCAGTGAGCATTTTTTGTTTGCGATCGACCTGTACATCGGTGAGATCCGCCTCGACCTTATCAAGAACAGGCGCTCCGCGCCGCTGCACCCGAGCGCCGAGCACATGCACCCGGTCCATCTCGATCACGCCGGCGTCCTGTCGTCTCGCGCCCATGACGGTGACGTCGTAATGCGCCGCCGGACCGATGGCTTCGGGTAACCCGTTAAGGATCGCCTGTTCCACCCGGTGGTCGCTCATAGACGCGCAGGCGACAAGTAGCAAGCTCGATGCCACTGCGATGCTCCGGGTAATGCACCTACCGCTCATAAGATTGTGGAGCACCCTATCCTCTCGACCTCAAATCTCTGTGGTATCGCGCCGTTTGCGGCGTGGTTCTTCAATGAGCATTCAATACGCGCATACGATTCAGTCTGAACTGGTTGCCGGTGATATCTATGGAACTCCGCGGGTGCCGGTCCGTCGCTGGGCATAACCGTGTTTCCTCAGATAAGCGCGCCAGTACGGAAAGGTACCGCGCTCAAATATCGACAGCGTAGACTGCTTAACTGTTTGCCCTCAATGTGTCACGCAGCGTCTTGATTTGATCATGGTTGGCCTGCACGCCGGCCATTTGTCGTTCTACTGCTTGTAGTACCGTAACGGGTAAATCGGCCTGTTTCATCGTCTTGCGATATCGGCCCAGCGCCACGTCCTCGCCGCGCTCGCATTCATCAAGAATCGCCTGGTCGCTGTTGCCCGAGACCGCATCCCTTACAGACACCCATCCGCGGTGCATCGCACCTGCCACTGTGCCGCTGTCCTCGGCTTTGCCACCGTATTGCACCACCAATGCCTGTAGCTCCTGGGCACCACTCGCACAGTCGGCCGCGCGGCGTGAAAAAATTTGCCTCAGCTCAGCCGACGTTGCGCGCTCAGCGCACGCCGTGAATCCGTACTCACCATCTTTCGATGTTTCGATCAAATCGTTCAAGATGTCCACTACTTCGTTGTTCTCCATGACGTCTCCTTAAGAGTTAACGATGCGCATCTCGCAAAGCGGTGCTGTGTGAGGCATCGGCCGGTCAGTGACGCGGGTCGCGCTCGGCTACCCTCGCGATTCTTGTTGGAGGACGAGAAGCGATGCTTTTGGCATAACGGACGCGTTTCTTTATGCCCCAGCCGTCAGCGTAGACTACGCTGAATTACTGGGTAGCGTTGACTCTGCTTCACGTATTGCCCAAGAACACGAAACGCCTTTTAGAAGTAACTACATGATCGAGCAGACCACCCCAGGGTAAAACAGCGCATCGGCGAAATGGTTGGTTTCAACGTGTTCAGCAACGCGCGCGATGATTACCATAGCGGGCGTTGAGCTGATGCGACGCATTCGAAGGAGGCAGTGCACATCAAAGCACCAACGCGGCTGCGGTCTGGAATGCCGTGCTCTAGACGCAATGAGATGAACACTTCGAAAGCTCAGCGCTCTGTGCTCCCCGCTTGATTTGCACCAGAGCCTGTAATCGCCGGTGTGTGGATGGTGCACAAACAGAACAAGTTGGCTGTTGCTACCAGCAGAACCTCTATCCGAGGAAACGCGCCACACTGAGCTTTATCGCCGGCAACGCCTGGGGCGAAATGATGTCATTCGCTCCCAACAAGAGTTTCGAGTCATAGCCATGAACGCTTGGTATTCGATAGACCTCGAGGCGCCGAGCGAGCAGATCGACAATCCAGTATTCGAGAATGTCATGGCTGGCGTAGAGACGCAGTTTGTCCCCTCGGTCGTACTCTATGGAGG
>JBDTMS010000822.1:0-2524 GCA_039934195.1 Betaproteobacteria bacterium | reverse complement strand
CTTCTGCCGTGGTCAGTTGCACGAATACATCCTCGAGACTGGCGGCGTCGGGCGCGAGATAACTCAGGCCCCAATTGCACTCGACGCTTGCCCGAACCAGCGCGTCGACCGGATCGGCACCGTCTGCGGGAATTACGCGAAAGAAGCCATCGATCGGCTCTGCTGCCGTGACGCCGGGCAGTCGTTGAATATCCTGCAGCGGCGGCGAGCGCTTGAATCCGACCCGCAACGCCTGGCCGCCGCGAAACCGGCGCAGCACTTCGATCGAATCGCTAAACACGATCGCCCCACGATGCATGATTTCGACGCGGTCGCACACTGCTTCGACTTCCGGCAGGATGTGCGTGGACAAAATGACGCTGTGCTCGTCGCGCAGCTCGCGAATGAGCGTGCGGATCTCGCGTATCTGGTTGGGGTCCAGCCCGACGGTCGGCTCGTCGAGAATGACCACGTCAGGCTCGTGGACGATGGCCTGGGCGATACCGACGCGTTGTTGATAGCCCTTCGACAATGTTGCGATCAGCTTGTCGCCCGCGACATCGACGCCGCAGCGGCTTTTGGCGCGCGCCACTGCTTGGTCCAGCCGCGCACGCGGGACACGATGCAGGCGACCGGCAAAGCGAAGGAATTCATCGACGGTCAGGTCTTTGTAAAGCGGCGGGACTTCCGGCAGATATCCCAGCCGAGATTTGGCGGACGTAGGCTGCTCGAGCAGGTCTATACCGCAGATGCTGATGGTGCCCGTCGACGGCGCCAGATTGCCGGTGAGCATTTGCATCGTCGTAGTCTTGCCCGCTCCGTTGGGACCGAGCAGTCCCAGCACTTCCCCGCGTTTGAGCTGGATGTCGATGCCTCGCACGGCTGGATTGCCATTGAAGCTGCGCGACAAACCGTGCGCCTGGACAGTAATGTCCGCGCCCGTCGTTATAGGTGTCGCTGAATGCGCCATGGGTATCGGTAGGGAGTAAAGTAGCTGTGAATGTCCAGGACGGCGCGGTCGAATGCTGCCCCGGATGGAACTTTGCTCCAGGCTTTGCCGCCCTACACCTTGAGCGCACTGCGTTTTATTCTGCGGTGCGCAGATGAATCCGGGCTTAAGCCTGCAGTCGAGTGCACCGGCGGTCGGCCAGGGCTCAAGGTCGACTTGAGACGCGCCGCAAATATACCTAAACTGGCTCGCAGAGAGAAGCCGGCAAACACAACTACCGCTCGCCTGTTGCGCGTGCCCCTCACGGAGTAAGCACTGCGGCAATGCGCGGGCTTACCCGAAACTGAAAACACTTCCAGGATCACGCCATGTCGAAGCACCTCGTCCCGATCACGTTGCTCGCGTTAGCCTTGTCCGCCTGCGCGCAGCAACCCGCGCAGGTCGGCGCGCCGACCTTGCGGATGTCGCATACGGCATCCGCGGATAGCAGCATTCCAATCGGCGACAACGATGGCCTTCAGCCGGCCGACGACGAAAGCGATACACAAAGTCTGGAGCAACGCGCACGCGCGATCTTCGGCAACACGCCTTTGCGTGGAAATCTACCGGACTACGCGCTGAACCAGGATTTGCTGTTTAAGTTCCTGCTGGCTGAGATTGCCGGGCAACGCGGCAATCTCCAGCTATCGGCACAAGGCTACCTCGAAATGGCGAAGACTACGCGCGACCCGCGCTTCGCCAAGCGCGCTACGGAGATCGCAGCTTACGGCCGCTTGCAGTCGCTAGCGCTGGAGTCCGCGCGGTTGTGGGCCGAGCTCGACAAACAAGACGTGCACGCGCGCCAAGCTTTGGCTGCGTTATTGGTCAACAGTGACAAGCTGACCGAAGCCAAGCCGTATCTGGAATCTTTGTTGACTGCCGAAGGTAACGTCGGCGCCGGCTTCATGCAGTTGCATCAGCTGCTGGCCAAGCATGCCGATCGCAACGCGGTGCTCAATGTGACGCGCGATCTGGCGAAAGGTTACCAGCAGCTGCCCGAAGCGCATTTCGCCGTGGCGCAAGCCGCGTTGTCGGCGAACAAGCCGGAGCTCGCCAGCTCGGAAATCAAAGAAGCGCTCAAGCTCAAGCCCGATTGGGAATTCGGCGCGCTGTTCAACGCGCAGATTCTGCAGCAGCGCGAATCCACCGCCAAGGCAATGGAATATCTGAAGGGCTTCCTGCAGACCTATCCGAAGGCGCGCGAAGTCCGTACAAATTATGCGCGTCTCATGATCAGCAACAAGCAGCTGAAAGAGGCGCGTGAGCAATATCAGATTTTGCTCGACGACCAGCCGACCAATGCCGACATCGTCGTGACGATGGGACTGTTGTCGTTGCAGATGACCGACTACGACGCGGCCGTGGCATCGCTCAAGCGCGGGCTCGAGCTCAAGTATCGCGATCCGGATGCGCTGCGTTTCTATCTCGGCCAGATCGCGGAAGAGCGCAAACAATACGATGAAGCTTCGAAGTATTACGCCGCAGTGACCGGCGGCGAACAGTACGTCGCCGCGCAAGCGCGCTACGCGTTTCTTCTCGGCCGCCAAAACAAGGTCG
>JBDTMS010000821.1:0-2534 GCA_039934195.1 Betaproteobacteria bacterium | reverse complement strand
GTGATCGGTGATCGGTGATCGGTGATCGGTGATCGGTGATCGGTGATCGGTGATCGGTGGATAGGACCTCCCGCCGTAAGGATCGTTGCTACTCTCGTCGTTAGAATTTCCTCACGTGCAAATGGATTTTCTCGTAGCCAAAAGGCTGCGCTCAATTTCCGGTGCCGATTCCCTGGCTGCCGCAAGTAATCCGAGCAGTCCGCGCATCGGTACGCTCACCCAATCGGGCCGCGCGCTCATCTCGTAGCGCAACTCGTAGAGTGCTTTCTCGATCAGGAACAGATCGAGCAGACGCTGCCACTGCAGGGGATCGCGCGGGACGGACGGCAGATCTGCAGTCGCTTTTGCATATCCGGACATGAATGCTTTGGTGCTCTCCGTTTGCCACCCGCGCACGGCAGCGGCCATGGCGGCGCGCTTTTCCGGCGGCTGATTGATCTCGTCGTGATCTAGCGCAACCGCGGCTGCATAATCGATCGAGCGCAGCATGCCGGCGACGTCGCGCAGCGGAGAATGCTTTGCGCGGCGCTCCTCGAGCGGCCGCGCCGGCTCGCCTTCGAAGTCGACGATCAAAAAGTCTTGACCCGCGAGCAGCACCTGGCCGAGATGAAGATCGCCGTGGTAGCGCGTCTTCACGAATTGCGGCTCATCGAACAACGCGTTCTTCAATCGACCGAGCAATGCGTCGCGCGACGCGAGAAGTTGCTCGGCGACAGCGCGCTGTGCGTCTTTCATGGAATCGATATGACCTCTGAGCGCGTCCAGCGTCGCCCGCGTGTCTTCCACGACGCGCTGCACCCAATCGGTGAGATCGGCGTTGCTTGCCGGTTCCGGCGCAAACGCCGGATCGTCGACCGGCTTGGCGAACGCCATATGCATCTCGCCAACGCGTGTTCCCAGGCGCTCGGCGCCGGCAACATAAAAGCTGTGCAGCTCTTCAACAGTCTGCTCCTGCCCGACCGCATCGACCGGCGTGATCAATCGCTGCGTCACGCGCTGCAGATAATCCTGCGTAAGTGACCAGGCGCTGCCTTGATTTTCGACATACTGCTGCAGCAGCGCCAACGCCATCACGGTGCCGTCGTCGTGCACGTACTCGACGGTGCCGAGCACCGGCGCGATATTAGGAAACGGCGAGACCTCGGTGAGGAAGCGGCCGACTTCCCATTCCGGATTCACCCCGGCCTGTACGCGACGGTAGCCTTTCAGATAAAGCTGGTTGCCGATGATGATGCCGGTGTTGCTCTGGTCGAGCGATGGATGTCGGATATCCTCTGCGCTCGTAGCGGGCCGCGCAGTGTAGGCCGACGTCGCGGAGAAGCGCAGCTTGCCGGTGCCGAACTCGATCTCACGCGGATCGCCCATCGCGAGAATCAAAGCGCGCACGAATTTCGGATCGGCAAACGCCTCGAACAAAATACCCATCTTTTCTTTTTGCCGGACCCGCGCCAAGGTCGAGGCGCCGAACGTATTGACCGGATCGAACCCGCGTTCTTCCCAGGCGACGGCGAGCGGCAAAAAATAAACCTGCAGCGGCGCATCGTCGAACTGAACGTGCAGGAAAGCGAGCAGCCAGCTGCCTTCCGCCGTGGTCCATTCGTCGTCGTCTTCGATTTCCACACGCGCCACTGGATTGCCCTTCGCGGCAAACCAGCGCTTGTCCTGGATGTAGGGCAGCAGCACCTGGCGCTCGAGTTGCGCACGCGTGCGCGACGCGATCAACCGCCGTGCATCCTTGGCGGTTGCGGCGTCGTCCTCTTCGAATGTGCGCAAACCTTCGAGCAGTACCAGGACAGGGAGCTCTTTGGTCGCCAGTTTCTCTTCGTGCCATTCGGGCATGGCGGCGTCGGTTGCCAGCTTAAATACATAAAAGCCGTGGCCGGGCAAGGTCAGCATGTACGGCAATTGTCCGACCGGCGGGAACGAAACGTTGCCGAACAATTCGACCGGCACGCGCCCTTTGAAGCGCGCGAGATCGAGCTCGGCCGCTTGTGGATGGCGCGCGAGATTGGCGACGCACAGTATGGTTTCGTCTTGATGCTCGCGCAGGTAGGCGAGCACCTTGCGATTGCCTGGTTCGAGAAACGACAAGGTGCCGCGGCCGAACGCGCGGTGGTTCTTGCGCATTTGGATCAGGCGCGTCGTCCAATTGAGCAGCGACGTCGGATTGCGGGCTTGCGCTTCGACATTCACGGCTTGATAGCCATATACCGGATCCATCACCGGCGGCAGAAACAGCCGTTGCGGATCGGCGCGCGAAAAGCCGGCGTTGCGGTCCGACGTCCATTGCATCGGCGTGCGCACGCCGTTGCGATCGCCCAGGAAAATGTTGTCGCCCATGCCGATCTCATCGCCGTAGTACAGGATCGGCGAGCCCGGCATTGTCATCAACATGCATGAGATAAGCTCGATGCGGCGGCGGTCGTTCTCCATCAAGGGCGCGAGGCGCCTGCGGATGCCGACGTTGACGCGCATGCGCGGATCGACCGCGTAGATCTGATACATGTAATCGCGCTCGCGATCGGTGACCATCT
>JBDTMS010000820.1:0-2534 GCA_039934195.1 Betaproteobacteria bacterium | reverse complement strand
GATGAAACCGACGTTGGCGTTGTCGCCGAGATTCTGCGGCGAGCGCTCTTCGAAACCGGCGTAGTGCACGAAGTTGCCAGGCGCGACTTCTTCTACGTTCAGGGCCTGTGTCGTTTGCGCAGATGCTACGCCGTGCAGCAGCGCAGTGCAGATTAGGATCAGCTTATGAATCGGGTTTTTCATATTGAGGCGAACGACAGGCACCAGCATGCCTCAAACGGCCGTGAGCCGCAAACGGTGCGATCCGGGGCGTCGGTGGCGCGTTGATTGATCGGCAGAAGTGCAGTAACGTGACCGCGCTGCATCCTCCTTCCACCGTATTCGACTCTCTGCTCATGCTTCGCAGCGCTGCGCTGATGTTGGTCCTCGTGTGCACATGGATGTCATCTGCGCGCGCGCTCGAGCCGAAGAAAATCTCCGACGACGTCTACGCATTCATCGGCAGCATCGGTGACATCGCACCCGGCAGCGGCGAGGATGTCGGCAACTCCGGCTTCATCGTCGGGAGCGACGGCGTGCTGGTGGTGGATACCGGCTTGTCGTATCGGCATGGGCGCGACATGGCCGATGCGATCCGCAAGGCCACCGACAAGCCGATCACGCTGGTGATCATCACGCATGCGGATCAGGAGTTTCTGTTCGGCAATGCTGCATTCTCCGAGCGCGGCGTGCCGCTGTTGACGCATGCTAAAACGGCATCGCTAATGCGCGAGCGCTGCGACCACTGCCTGGAAAATTTAAATAAAATCCTCGGGGCCGATGCGATGAAGCAGACGCGTCTGGTCATCCCGTCACGTACAGTCGATGCATCGACCACCTTGCAATTCGGCGGCCGCGCGATCGATCTGATAGCGACCGGGTGGGCCAGCACGCCGGGCGATCTCGCCGTATTCGACCGGCGCAGCGGCGTACTGTTCGCCGGCGGACTCGCGAGCAACGGGCGTATTCCGCAGTTGCGCGACGGCAACTTGGCCGGCTGGCTGAGCGCGCTCGACCGGCTGCATGAATTACCCGTGCGCTTCGTCGTGCCCGGCCACGGCGAGGCTGGCAGCCCGGCTCTGCTGGACGACACCGCGGCGTATCTGCACGCTTTGGATACCAAGGTACGATCGCTCTACAAGGAAGGTATCGGACTAGGACAGGCGGTGGACGCGGCGACCTTGCCGGACTATGCGCAGTGGGCGCTGTACTCGACTCTACATCGCCAGAACGCGCTGCATCGCTATCTGCAGTTGGAAGTCGATGAGCTGGGCGGTTAGTATGCGCAGCATGAGAGCGCGGCACGGCGCGCTCTACGGCCACTGACTCGGTCCAATGTCAGCGCCTATAATGCCAGCGCTCTTCCATTGAAAAGGCTCGAACAGCGATGGGACACCGCCTCACCAAGATCTACACGCGCACCGGCGACACCGGCCAGACCGGCCTCGGCGACGGTTCGCGCGTCGGCAAAAACGGCTTGCGCATCGAAGCCATCGGCGCCGTCGACGAGCTCAACAGCAGTCTCGGCGTGCTGCTGGCAGAACCGCTCGGCGGCGACATCTACGACGCATTGATCGGCGTGCAGCACGTGCTGTTCGAGCTCGGCGGCGAGCTGTCGATACCCGGCCACGTGCGCATCCAGTCGACGCACATCGATGGGCTGGAGCAACATCTCGATCGCTACAACGATGCGCTGCCGCCGCTCAAGGAATTTATTCTGCCGGGCGGCAGCCGCACTGCCGCGCTGTGTCATCTATCCCGTACCATCTGTCGGCGCGCCGAACGCTGCGTGGTTGCGCTGGCATCCAGCGAGGCGCTATCTCCGTATGTCATGCAATACCTGAATCGATTGTCTGACCTGCTGTTCGTCCTGGGCCGCGTGCTGAATCGGCGTGCCAGACATCCCGACGTACTCTGGCAGAAGAGCGCGTTGCCAAGAGAACCGATGCAATGACAATCGTGTTGACCCAAATTTACTATCGTGGCTGATACCAGCGGCATTGCCGAGCTCATGTCGCGCTGCGCGTTGCGCGATCAGCGCGCGTTCGCGGAGCTCTATCGTCATACGGCGGCGAAACTGTACGGCGTCGCCATCCGTATATTGCGCAGACAGGACTGGACCGAAGAGGTTTTGCAGGAAAGCTACGTCAACATCTGGAACCACATCGCCGACTACAGCGCATCGCGCAGCGCACCGATGACGTGGATGACCGCGATCGTGCGCAACCGTGCGCTCGACTGGCTGCGCAGACCGAATTTAGAACGCGGCGATGAGGACTACGACTTGCTAGTAGAAGCATTGCCCGACGGCGCGCCGGGGCCGGACGTGCAGTTGAGCGAAAGCCGCGATGCGCGTGCGCTGGCCGAATGCTTGAAGACGCTTACCGGCAATCAACGTCAGACTATCGTGCTGGCATACACGCACGGGTTGTCGCACGGCGAGCTGGCAAAGCATTTGAAACAACCGCTGGGCACGGTAAAAACGTGGATTCGGCGCGGGCTGGACAAACTCAAAGGTTGCATGGAAGGCATTGCAGAGAAAATAGGTTGAGGCA